>NZ_CAJRAM010000112.1 GCF_907164965.1 Coxiella endosymbiont of Ornithodoros maritimus | reverse complement strand
GTGAAGCCGCATATACGTTCTTTTCGTCAAAACTGATTGTTGACAACAACCCTGGGGCCATATACGTATAGACCAAAGCAGAATACGGGAAAATAATGATCTCGTCTATCATCCCCGTATTTCACTGCGCTTCATACAGGCTGCTATTGAAGATCAAGGAAACGAAAATCTTGCAACAACAAAAACTCCAACAAGGCCATCCGCATAGCGACGCCGTTACGTACTTGTTGAAGGATGACAGATTGTTGGTTATCTGCGACATCAGAATTAATTTCGACTTCGCGGTTGACGGGACCCGGATGCATAACAATGGCATTGGGTTTTGCAGAATATAATTTTTCAGATGTCAATCGAAAAGATTCGCGAAAAGCGTCGATATCGACAGAATGATCATGCCGTTCCTTTTGCAAACGAAGGGTGACAATAACGTCGCTGTTAAGGAGACTTGGTTTTAATTCGGTGAATTTTTTAATCGAGCCATTCCTGACCTTGTCAGGCAATAATGACAATGGACCTACTAATCGAATTTCCGGAACACCCATCGTGATTAAGCCGTCCATTAATGAGTTTGCCACTCGAGAATGACGAATATCGCCAATAATCGTGACACACAATTTATTCCAATGTGGTTTGTGTTGCTTTATTGTCATTAAATCAATTAAAGCTTGTGAAGGATGTTGATGATTACCGTCACCCGCGTTGATGATGACACCTGAGGATAATTGTTTTGCTATCTGCTCCGGTTTTTCATTTTCAGAATGGCGTACAATGAAAAAATAAACACCCACCGCTTCTAAAGTTTTAATCGTATCAAAAAGAGTTTCCCCTTTATTTATTGCCGAAATTTTAAGATTAGGGTTAAGAACAATGGCGCCCAAACGTTTAGCCGCAATTTCAAAGGAGTTACGTGTTCGTGTACTTGGTTCAAAAAATAAATTGGCGACTACGTGCCCTTTTAATGTCTCAAAGACCGAATTTTTTTCCACGCCCTGAGTTAAAAAATAATTTGCTCGTTGGATAAGGTTTTCAATATGATCGCGTGTGAGTGAACGCATATCTAATAAATGTAAAGGAAGTTCATTCATTTTTTTTGTTCCTGCAACCACTGTTCTAGAATAAGTTTAGCGGCATAATTATCGAAATGTTGGGGTCGTTTTGTCAGTCCCTGCTCGTACCATTGCCTTTTCGCTTCGATCGTTGTGAGTCGTTCGTCAACCATATAGACGGGCAGGCCAAACCGCGTTTGCAATTTGCGCGCAAATTTGCGCGTAGGGAATGTAAGTGTTTGTTCGGAGCCATCCATATTGTAGGGAATGCCAACAACGAGCGCGTTCGTATGCCAAGTCTCAATGAGAATTTTAATTTTTTCCCAGTCAGGAACGCCATCTTGAGCCTTCAAAATTGCAATCGCATTCGCGGAATGCGTTACGTTTTGGCCAACGGCAACACCAATGCGTTTCATCCCGAAATCAAATCCGAATGCGATGAGATTTTGATTAGGCATGCCCAATCTGGCCAGAAAGCTGATTAATATCAACTCCGATGAGCGCTGCTGCTTTTTGCCAACGACTTTTTAAAGGAGTTTCAAAAAGAATCTTGCGATTAAAGGGCACCACTAGCCAATCATTACGGACAATCTCATTTTCCAACTGCCCTGCTTCCCAGCCGGCATAGCCAAGGGTGATTAAAAAATCATCCGGGCCTTTATTTCTAGCAATGTCATCCAACATATCTTTCGATGCCGAAAGCAAAATTTCCGCCCCTTGAGCTGATTCCTGTTCATAAACAATGAAACCATGTTCCTGACCGATAGGTCCTCCCATCAAAACAGGGTGATTGGCAATTTGCGGTTGGACGATTTCAATATTTAAGTGCTCCAAAACTTTTCCTAAAGTCAACGCCAACGGTCTATTAATAATTATTCCCAACGCGCCTTTCGCATCGTGTTGGGAGACATAAATCACCGCTTTAGTAAAAGTAAAATCATTTAATTGGGGCATAGCGACGAGAAAATGATGGGACAGGATATTTGTCTTTACCATAATGACGCTAAGTATGCGCGGATCTCCCGAGAGTCGCAACTCTCGATTCCAATTACTTCTGCCAAAAGCGGCTATTCAATACGGCGATAATTTGCCATAATGGTCCCTCATTAAAATGAGATAAAGGAACAGCTATGGAGCAAATTGCTGCACGAGTTACCTATATTAACCTTTCTCCTAATGAGTTGATTCAACACGCCGTAAAAAATGGCGAGGGCGTGTTAAGTTCCACCGGAGCTTTAGCGGTTACTACTGGGAAACGCACGGGTCGATCACCGAAAGATCGTTTTATTGTCAAAGATGAGCAAACCGCCGATCAAGTGGCGTGGGGCAATATCAATCAGCCTGTTGAACAACGCACCTTTGACCAGTTGTGGGAGCGAACGCTGCGGTATCTTTCTGAACGTGCTGTTTATATTTCGCATTTGCAAGTAGGGGCGGACGATAATCATTTTCTGCCACTTAAGGTGCTCACCGAGTTTGCGTGGCACAATTTATTTGCGTGTGATCTTTTTATCCGTCCTTCTCGCGATCATGCGAATAAGAAACCGTCCTGGGTTATTTTAAGTGCCCCCGAGTTGAAAACCGATCCTGAGCGGGACGGCGTGAACAGTGATGGTGCGGTAATGATTAATTTATCACGGCGCCGTGTGTTATTGGTGGGCATGCCCTATGCGGGTGAAATGAAAAAAGCCATGTTTTCCGTGCTGAATTATCTTTTGCCACCGCACGATGTTTTACCGATGCATTGCGCCGCTAATGCTGGCCAGTCGGGCGATGTTGCACTATTTTTCGGATTATCAGGAACGGGTAAGACCACCTTGTCGGCTGACCCTCATCGATTTTTAATCGGTGACGACGAACACGGTTGGAGCACCACAAGCGTTTTTAATTTTGAGGGCGGATGTTATGCCAAGTGCATTGATTTGTCACAAGAACGAGAGCCGATGATTTGGAATGCGATTCGGCACGGCGCTATTATGGAAAATGTGGTTTTAGATGAGAATGGCGTTCCCGATTATGCGGATGCGCGGCTAACCCAAAATTCGCGTGCCGCTTATCCGCGCGAGCACATTCCGTTTCGGGTGGAAAATAATAGAGGGCGCCCCCCCGATGCCGTCTTATTTCTAACTTGCGATCTCGATGGCGTTTTGCCAGCCGTGGCGCTGCTCACGAAAGAACAAGCAGCTTATTATTTTTTAAGCGGGTATACCGCTTTAGTGGGCAGTACGGAAATGGGCAGCGTAAAGGGCGTCACCTCCATCTTCAGTACTTGCTTTGGTGCACCATTTTTTCCACGCCCTCCGACAGTCTATGCTGAATTATTAATGAAACGTATTGAAGCAACGGGCTGTCAAGTTTACCTCGTTAATACTGGCTGGACAGGTGGCGCTTATGGTAAAGGAGGTAAGCGTTTTTCCATTACCACGACACGAGCGGTTGTTAACGCTGTTCTAAGCGGAAAACTCAAAAAGGGGTCAACAGAAGTGTTGAGCGGCTTTAATCTCACCATTCCAAAATCTGCTTTAGGCGTGGACGATCATTTATTAAATCCCCAGAAGACCTGGGAAAACGTTAGCGCCTATGCTGCAAGAGCCCAGCTATTAATCCAAAAATTCCGTGAAAATTTTAAAAAATTTAAAGTGCCTGCTGCCATTCGGGAAGCCGGACCGTCTGATGTCCATTAGCGAAAATATTAAAAGAATTACTAGCGAAATCCGCCAAGCGGAAAAAGAATTTAGTCGCTCACCTAATTCGGTTTCGCTTTTAGCGGTGAGTAAATCGCAATCTCTTGATAAGATAAAAGCGGCTATTGCAGCAGGACAAAGACAGTTTGGTGAAAATTATTTGCAAGAAGCGTTGGTGAAAATAAATGCGTTGCGCGCTCATTCATTGGAATGGCATTTTATAGGCGTAATTCAAACTAATAAGACGCGCCTCATTTCCGAAAATTTTGATTGGGTGCAAAGCGTTTCTCGTTTGGAAGTTGCTTCAGCATTAAATCGTTATCGACCTGTGGAATTGGCGCCATTGTCTATTTGCATTCAGATAAACATCAGTGAAGAAAAAACCAAAAGCGGCATAGACTTAACCCATTTATCAGAATTTGCAAAAGCAGTTAATCAGTTTGATCGTCTGAGATTGCGAGGTTTAATGACGATACCGGCTTATCACAAAGATTTTAATGCGCAACAGGCCATATTTGGAACGTTGAAAGAAGCACAACAGGAATTAATAAAGAAAGGGTTGCCATTGGATGTCTTGTCATTAGGAATGTCGCACGACTTTCGCGCGGCTATCGCAGCGGGGAGCACGATGGTTCGTATCGGAACAGGAATTTTTGGTCCTCGGGAAAATAGATGAATACTTCCAATATTACTTTTATCGGCGGCGGAAATATGGCGCGCAATATCGTGGTAGGATTAATTACCAACGCTTACGAGCCAAACCGTATTTGTGTCACTAATCGAAGTTTGGATAAATTAGATTTCTTTAAGGAAAAGTGTGGAGTCCATACTACTCAAGATAATCGTCAAGGAGCTTTGAACGCTGATGTGGTTGTGTTAGCCGTTAAACCTCATCAAATTAAAATGGTTTGCGAGGAATTAAAAGATATTTTAAGCGAAACGAAAATTCTTGTAATTTCCTTAGCAGTAGGCGTTACCACACCACTCATTGAAAAATGGTTAGGCAAGCCTTCAGGTATTGTGCGTGTTATGCCCAATACACCTTCCTCGATAAGAGCCGGTGCTACAGGTTTATTTGCAAACGAGACTGTGAGCAAAGACCAAAAAAATCTAGCGGAATCGATCATGTGTGCGGTGGGGTTGGTAATTTGGGTTTCGCCTGAGGAGCAAATTGAAAAAATAGCTGCACTTTCGGGTTCGGGCCCTGCTTATATTTTTTTAATTATGGAGGCACTTCAAGAGGCTGGAGAGCAATTAGGTTTAACGAAGGAAACAGCGGAATTGCTTACGGAACAAACAGTTTTGGGCGCGGCTCGTATGGCACTTGAAACGGAGCAAAGTGTAGTACAATTGCGTCAATCTGTAACGTCGCCGGGTGGCACCACGGAGCAAGCGATCAAAGTATTGGAATCAGGAAACCTTCGTAAATTATTTACTAAAGCGTTAACAGCCGCGGTTAATCGCGCTAAAGAATTATCGAAAACGGTAGATCAATGATGACAGCATTCACTAATGCCGGAATATTTTTAGTCGGCCTTATTTTTAATCTTTACATTATTATTCTCATGTTGCGCCTCTTGATGCAAAAATTGGGAGTGAGTTATTACAACCCCATTTCCCAAGTGGTTATTCGGTTAACCAACATTTTTGTTTCTCCACTGCAACGTATCATTCCAGGATTTAAGGGGTTCGATCTCGCGATCATCTTATTGTTAATATTATTGGAATTTATCCAAGTGTTATTATTGTTCTGGTTGGGGGCGGGGTATCTACCCAAATTTAGCGGATTAGTAATTATTGTTATTGCCAGATTGGGTAATAAATTCCTAAAATTATATTTCTACGCCATCATCCTTCGAGTAGTTATGAGTTGGATTGCATCTTTACAACATAATCCTATCGCGGAGATTATTTTTCTAATCACTGAACCTTTAATGAGACCGATACGGCGATTAATACCATCTATCGCAGGATTTGATTTCTCGCCCATCGTCCTTTTAATTTTACTGGAATTAATCTCTATTCTTGTTTTCAGACCGTTGATTGAATTCGGCATGCAACTGGCTTTAATGTAAAGTTATTTTTGCGTTAAATTTAAAAAAAGAAATCTCCGACGCTTGCGCCGGAAACAAGAGCGATGGGAATTCCAAAGAGAAACAATGCAATGCTTCCCTTTGGTCACTGTCCGCGCGGGCTCCCCGCGCAGGCGTCAAAATGGGTAAAATATCAATCGCTTGCAACCGAGATTCAAATTGAACCGATAAAAACGATTACAATCCCTAAAGGCGCGACATACCTTACCAAAAAATGCCAAATCGAATAGATTTCTGAAGGAACTTCTTTTTGGGTTATTGTTTTTTTCATCACCCAACCGGCAAAAATAGCAAACCCTAGCCCGCCTAGCGGTAAAATAATATCGGTGTCAGCAGGTTGGTGGAAATATCAAAAATAGTTAACCCGTGATTTAATATTCTGCCAGCGATTAAACGAAAACACAGAACCGGATATAACCAATACCAGGCCGTTAAACCAATAATGATGGCCGCATAATAAGTGCGTTTTAGACCCAAACGCTGCGTTAAAATAACGACAAAGGGTTCTGCGAGGTTAATTGATGAAGTCCAGGCGGGGCAATAGCAACAATAAAAAAATAAACCGCCGATGAACCAGCCGGAGGACAAATGAGCTAAGATAATAGGGAAAGTGACATACATTAAACCCGGTCCGGCATTTGGCGGTAAATGATAAGCAAAAACAATAGGAAATATCGCAAGTCCCGATAATATCGCTACTAACACATCTAAGCTCGCAACGACTAAAACGGTTTTACCCAAATTAACATCTCTTGGAACATAAGCACCATACATAGCCATTGCACCGGCGCCAAGCGCTAATGTAAAAAAGGCATGTCCTAATGCGGCTATAACCACAGGAGCCGTTATTTTTGAATGATTAAAATCAAATAAAAAATGAAAGCCTTTATTAAAATTTCCATATGAAAAGGGAAAAGGCATAAATAACTAAAATAAATAGAATAACGTATAACGCTGGCATCATAAATTTCGTGGCCTTTTCTAGCCCGTGCTTGACGCCTTTTGCAAGCACAATCATAGTTAAAAACATAAAAGTAGAATGCCAACCGAGCAGATGCCAAGGATTAGCTAAAAATCCCTTCCACATATCGGTTATTTGCGCGGGATCTAGTTGATAAAATTCATTGGAAAAACTTTTAACAAGATAAGCAACGCTCCAGCTGGCAACCACGCTGTAGAAAGACAGAATGAGTAATAATAAGGGCTAGTAGCGGCCCCCCTAGCCAGCCCAGTAAGCCCCATTTACGGCTGTGGTTAGATTCTTGTTCCAGCGTAATTAAAGCATCGACAGGATTCTTGTGAGAACCTCTACCAATTAAAATCTCCGCTATCATAATAGGGAGTCCAATAATAAAAACAAATATCAAATAAATTAAGAGAAAGGCACTCCCACCATACATTCCCGCCATATAGGGGAACCGTCAAATGTTCCCTAAACTCACTGCGGCACCGGTGGCCGATAAAATGAAAGCTAGTTTTGAAGACCATCGCTCGCGTACTACGTTTACTGAAGTTTCAACTCGCACCATTTCCTCGCTTTGTGTTCCGGCTAAGAGTATTCTAATTTTGACACTACAGTTCTGTCAGTCCCGCCTGCTGCGCGAGAATGACGAACTCAAAGGTAGAATTGTACGTTAAATGTTGGGGTATAATTGAAAGTGTAGGTTAGGCCGCCTTGCGGGCCCAGCAGCAAAGTAGCCTGTATGAAGCGCAGTGAAATACGGGGATGATAGACGAGATCATTATTTTCCCGTATTCTGCTTTGGTCTATACGTATATGGCCCCAGGGTTGTTGTCAACAATCAGTTTTGACGAAAAGAACGTATATGCGGCTTCAC
>NZ_CAJRAM010000111.1 GCF_907164965.1 Coxiella endosymbiont of Ornithodoros maritimus | reverse complement strand
CCCATGAACCCGATACCAATGGTTCGCGCCTCCACACGCTTCTATCAACCACACAAGCCACCTTAAGGCCTTGCCACAGTGGACACATATTGAGCGCCTAACCCCTCTCGTGTGGATCACCTTACCCCACTCATCAATCCCACACAGTTGAAAAACCCCTTTTGCAATAAATACCAACACCAAGTATTTTAATATCTTTCATGGCCCTGCTCCTTTTTTTAAAAATAGAAACTCTATGTTGGCGCATTATAACGCCCTCTTTAAGGAGGGGCACTTTTCATTAGGTTACTTAGCCACTGGGCCCGCAAGGTGGTATAGAAAACCTACACTTCTAATCGCATCCTAAATGTTGTAAATATAATTGATTTCAGCATAATAGTTTATCAGTTTGTAAGATGCCTAGTTATTATTCTTGCTGTTGGATAGGAACGGCTGGATAAAAGGAAATGTTCCTACTCTTACTGCCTCGATCTGCTATAAGCATAATTGAGGATGGTTAACGATTCATTAGGATAATTATTATTTAAGGGGATTTACAATGAACGAATATGTCCATACCGCTTCCGACGAAAACTTTGAAACTGAAGTGCTGCAAGCCGATATCCCCATTCTTGTGGACTTTTGGGCAGAATGGTGCCAGCCCTGCAAGATGATTAGTCCGGTTGTTGAGGAAATCGCAAAGGAATACGCCGGTCGCGTTAAGGTATTTAAACTTAATGTAGATGAAAATGCGCAAACTCCTACAAAATATGGTGTTAGAGGAATACCCAGTCTTTTAATCTTTCGTAAGGGCGAAGTAGTTGATAGGAAAGTCGGTGCACTTAATAAATCGCAATTAACAGCCTTTTTAGATGAGAGCTTGCATTTTTCTTCATAACTCACTAGAATTCTCATCAAATATCACGGGCCTATCGGCATAATCCCATCGCTTTCAAGTTTGCTCCTAACTATGAAATACCAGCTGGAGTATCGCATTATGAGCTGATGCTTGTTTGGGATGAGCGGCATGTATTTTAATTTAAACAATCAATAAAGAGGTTTTACCATAACTTATGAATTTAACTGATCTTAAACAAAAATCGGTTCCAGAACTAATGCAAATTGCTCAGGAAATGAATCTGGAATACGTCTCTCGTACACGAAAACAAGACATTATATTTGCAGTATTAAAAGCACATGCTAAAAAAGGCGAAGATATTTTTGGCGATGGTGTCCTTGAAATTTTACAAGACGGTTTTGGATTTTTACGATCCGCAGACAGTTCTTATTTAGCCGGCCCCGATGATATTTATGTTTCCCCGAGTCAAATTCGACGCTTTAATTTGCGAACAGGTGATACAGTTTCAGGAAAAATTCGCCCCCCTAAAGAAAGCGAACGCTACTTCGCTTTACTCCAAGTCAATGAAATCAACCTCGAAAAACCAGAAGCGTCAAAAGGCAAAATCTTATTTGAAAACCTTACACCACTCTTTCCAAACGAGCAAATTAAAATGGAAACGGGCAATGGCAGTACGGAAGATATTACTGCTCGTATCATTGATTTGATTTCACCCATCGGAAAAGGTCAGCGGGGCCTTATCGTTTCACCGCCAAAAGCCGGTAAAACGATGATGTTACAGAATATCGCTCATTCAATTACGACAAATCATCCGGAATGTGTACTCATCGTATTGTTGATTGATGAGAGGCCTGAAGAAGTCACCGAAATGGATCGTTCAGTAAAAGGGGAAGTAGTAGCAAGTACGTTTGACGAGCCGGCCTCACGCCACGTTCAAGTGGCAGAGATGGTGATTGAAAAAGCAAAACGGTTAGTCGAACATAAAAAGGACGTTGTTATTTTATTGGATTCCATCACTCGTTTAGCGCGTGCCTACAACACGGTAATTCCTGCTTCCGGAAAGGTATTGACCGGTGGTGTGGACGCTAATGCGTTGCAACGACCGAAGCGATTTTTCGGGGCGGCACGCAACGTGGAAGAAGGCGGCAGTTTAACAATTATAGCGACGGCGTTGATTGAAACTGGTTCTAAGATGGATGACGTCATTTACGAAGAATTTAAAGGAACGGGCAACATGGAAATTCATTTGGATCGCCGCATCGCAGAAAAACGAACTTTCCCTGCCATTAATATCAATCGTTCCGGCACTCGCCGTGAAGAATTAATGATGCCGCAAGACGTTTTACAAAAAGTTTGGATTTTACGTAAAATCTTACATCCCATGGATGAACTTGCTGCAAGCGAATTTTTAATCGATCGCTTAAAGTTAACAAAAACAAATAATGACTTTTTTGATTCAATGAAAGGTTAAATCAGGAACTAACCCCGTATGAGCGCAGTGAAATACGGGGATGATAGACGAGATCATTATTTTCCCGTATTCTGCTTTGGTCTATACGTATATGGCCCCAGGGTTGTTGTCAACAATCAGTTTTGACGAAAAGAACGTATATGCGGCTTCAC
>NZ_CAJRAM010000110.1 GCF_907164965.1 Coxiella endosymbiont of Ornithodoros maritimus | reverse complement strand
CCCATGAACCCGATACCAATGGTTCGCGCCTCCACACGCTTCTATCAACCACACAAGCCACCTTAAGGCCTTGCCACAGTGGACACATATTGAGCGCCTAACCCCTCTCGTGTGGATCACCTTACCCCACTCATCAATCCCACACAGTTGAAAAACCCCTTTTGCAATAAATACCAACACCAAGTATTTTAATATCTTTCATGGCCCTGCTCCTTTTTTTAAAAATAGAAACTCTATGTTGGCGCATTATAACGCCCTCTTTAAGGAGGGGCACTTTTCATTAGGTTACGAGATTAGTCTTTCGTAATATATCGAGTTGGGTCTTTAATTTTGGCCTCTTTAAATCCTTTTTTTCGTAATTCGCAACTCTCACAACAGCCGCAAGCGAGTCCTTCTTCGTTGGCTCGATAACAAGAAATCGCCATCGAATAATCAACACCCAACGAATAACCCAGTTTTATTGTTTCTGCTTTACTTAAATGAAGCAAAGGAGCCTCTATTTTAATAGGATGGCCTTCTATGCCTCGTTTAGTCGCTAAACTAACGAGATTTTGAAACGCTGCAATATATTCCGTTCGGCAGTCAGGATAACCCGAATAATCAATAGCGCTCGCGCCGATAAGAATAGATTCCGCATCGAGTATCTCGGCCCAACCTAAGGCTATCGAAAGAAAAATAGTGTTTCGAGCGGGCACATAAGTGATGGGAATAGATTCATTACCGCCATAATCTGGCACGTCGAGCGAATTATTGGTTAAGGCAGAGCCGCCCAGCTTTCCAATTGAAAGCTTAACAACCTCATATTGAACAACGTTAAAATGCGCTGCAATCTTTTCTGCGGCCACTAATTCAGAGAGATGCTTTTGACCATAATCAAAGCTCAAAGCATAACAAGCAAAACCCTTACTCTTAGCAACGGCCAGACAAGTCGTAGAATCTAAACCACCGGATACTAAAATAACTACTTTTTTCATATAAGTTCTCTATTAAATCCTTCGCTTTGGCTGAAGTCTAGGAGCAAATTTTTCCTCTCCTAGCCTTTCCCACAGGGGAGAAGAATTATGCATAGCGGCACTGAAGATTTATACCTATTTTTCTTAATGTAATCAATGGTGTTTTTGTAAAAGGCTATGATCGAATTTTAACAAGTATAAGATCAGCCACCGGGCGCAGACTGGGGATTTGGAGTAAAAAATTATTGGTGTGTACGAATAACTGTGAAGAGGTACCGCCGTCTAGATTTAATGCGTTGGAACAGCCCAGTTTTTTCAGGAGGATCGCTAATTGTGTGGCGGTGAGTAGTAAATTATTATCCGTTATTGCAATAATAATATCTCCTGTTGGAGTGACGCCTAGCGCGGATCGTTGTGCTGATCCAGCACGTAATTTAGGTATTCGGCCATCTATAATTAATCTGGGACCAGCTTGAATGGCGAAATTAATTTCAGGGGAGTAGCGATAATTTTGCGGACTTGTAATGGCCGCACGGTTATTTTTAATCATAAAAATTCCCCACCATCTTATCCTCTTTAAAGAGGATAAAGCTTTATTATTGCTAATACGTAAGCCAAGTGGTTCCAAATCGGGTGTAAAGAAACCGCCATTTATTGCTAAGACGGTATTTTTTATTTTAGCAGCTTGAGCAGCATACAGAGCCGTTTGTTGTAAGCTTTTTGAAGTTACTATATTAAAATGGTACTGACGGAGATTAATTTTCCAAGCATATAGGCGAGTAAAAAGATCTGAACGGGTCAATGTGGAAAAACTGGGAGTAACCATGGTATAAGCCATTCCGGAGGCTAACATTTTCCATCGAATACTTGGATTTGCATATGCTGCTTTAATAATCAGTGTAAAGAGGAAAAAAATAAAATAACGCAGCAAAGTTCGCTTCATAATTAAATAGTTGCTAAATTTAAAGCCTTTCGGTAACAATCCAAAGCAGAATCTTTTTGACCTTGTTCTTCATAAACCCGTCCTAATTCTCGGTAAGCAGCAGACGAGGGCATTAATTTGATACTGGTTTGTAAATAGTCGCGCGCTTTCCCTAAAAATTTTTCCTGCCGGCTTAAACGTCCGAGGCAGAGAAATAATTCGGGTTCTTTAGGATATTTCTTTAACCACGTTTCAGCAGTGGTCAATTGATCGGTTTTCTTTTCGCCCCGTGCTAACCCGTAAGTAGATATTAAATGGGAGTTCCACTGTTTTTTAAGCGCAGATTCAATTAAGGGAATAACCTTATCCGGCTCATCATATTTAATGAGCGAACGCGTATAAACATCAATCAGTTCTATTGATTGAGTTGAACGGTGAGGGAAAGAATTCCACATCTCAATTAAGGCTTGTTTACCTTTGCGGTCCGCGGCCTTTAGTAAATTTACGTAAATAGTTTTTTCAAAAACATCGAGCACTTCAACGGACTCCACTCTTTGTTTGCGTAAATGAGGAAGGAGATGACGTAATTTCTCCCAATTTTGTAAATGAATATAAACTTGCTTTAATAACTGCAAGGTGCACGCGTGATTAGGGTTCGTGCGATTTAACCGCTCCAAGGTCGCCAGTGCTTGTTCCCATTGATTTTTACTAATTTGTAACCTTGCCTGAGTGAAATCAACAGCAATGTCAGAACCTTTTGCTTTGGTATGAGCCAGGCGTAAATAATTATCGCGTCGTTCGTAGGATTGTTGGGCATTAGCTGCTTGGGCAGCCGCTAAATAATTAACCAGAGGACTCTTAGTACTCTTAGCTCCTTTCACGAGCTTTTGTTCGGCTGAGGGCCATCGGCCTTCCGCAAGTTCACAAAGTCCTGCGGTGGTGAGTTGACAAGCACGACGATATTGTTTCATCTTCCGCCAATTATGGATGTTTTTTGAGATGCGAGTAGCACGCCCGAGAAGTCGAAAAATAATATAAAAAAGAATAAAAAGGATAAGAAGCGAAACAATGGCCGCCCACAAAGTAGTTTCGATACTCCAATGCCGATAGATAATTAATAAATAGCCAGTATCGCGAGTCATTTCCAAGCCAAGCAAGATGGGTAATGTCAAGAGGATAAAGAGGATGATCAAATATCGCATGAGATTAGCCCCCGACATCTTGGGTCAGTAAAGTTTTTACGATAGACCATGATTGGAGTTGATGGGTTTGCGGCTTAATATTGATAACGGCAAGAGCTTGAATTTTCTTGATAATATTATCCGCTTCGGGTTGATTATGATCGTAGTTAGATAGCCATTGAACGGCTCTATTCAGACTACTTTGGTAAGCCTCAGGCTCCCCATTAAGCAGCGCCCATTGTGCTTGAACTAATTGCAATTGCAAATTTTCCTTTAAAAATAAAGTTTGATCCGGCTCAGTTAAAGGGGAGGTAGGATGATCCACCCGACGAATAACGAAGAGGTTGCTTAGAGGTTTACTAAAACTGTGCTTGATTTTTTCCCACCACGTTTTTGATTCGAGCGTGGATATCGTCGGTGGTTCAGGGGCGCTCCGATGAGGCTGCATGGATAAAGCCGCAATTTCAGTTTTTAAATGATCTAATCGCTCAAAAAGCTTAATAAGATCAATTTGCGGAACGGCTGACAGTGCTATAATATCTTGATCAACCGCTTGTTTTAATGGAGTTAAAGTATCAGAGGAAACCGACTGTAATTGCTGTTGAAGCATTTTTAATATTTGAATAGCCACCAGGGTATTATTTTTGATTGTTAAATGAAGATGAGCCAATTGAACTAAATAGGCTATTTCTGCAACCGTTTGTTTTGCCGACGGATGGGTCACCTCATGGGTTAACTGAGCAATATTTTTTCGGTTAGTCGCAATGGCCATTTGTAACTCCGCTTGGGATTTTTGTAAATCACCTTGAAATCGACCTAACGATTGTTCCAATTGAGAACTATTAAGTCGGTGCCAAATCGCGACACCAAAGGCAATGCCGCCGAGAGCTAAAATAAAACCAGTAATGCCCAACAAGAAGGTGATAGCTTGTATAGGCATTGATTTAGTTTTTGTAGGAGGCTGTTGGAGCGAAGACATTTCAGGCACGGCTTTCTCTTTTAAAAAAGTTGATTTAAATCATTGTACCTTCATTGTTCTTCGCGGGAAAGACAGACCTTATGGACGTTTAGCCGCAACCATTCCCGTCTCTGATTTTTCCTTGTTATTGTAAATACAATACGTTACCGTTGAGTCTATGATAACCCTCCCGTTTGGATGATGAGAACTTGATTTATATGAACACACTACTTCCCGTTTACCAGCGACATATTTAAGACAAAAACCAGAAGCTTGGCCTAGACCAGTAGGCTGAACGGTGAAATCGCTAAATGTATACTAACTATATTTCTCAGAACCCAGGAATGGAGAGTTGTCTTCGATGGGTGCATTAAGGCGCGTTAAAACTTTATCATTAGTTATGGGGAGCACTTTTACCTTTGTTGCCCATGCTGCTGATGCTAAAACGCTTTCTTCATTAACTAAAGTTGCGCAAGCGAATGCCTCACGAAGGACCAGTTTGCGTACCATTTCAAAGTAGACTGTATTTTAGCACCGTCCCAGATTTTAAGAAGAGAATAGGAACATCCATAAATTACCTCGATTTAAAGTCTAACAAAATACATATCTTCCCAAAAAACAAATATGGCTAGCGGTATGTGACTTGCGAACGATGGCAAGTCGTTATTAGTTGTCGAGCAGGGAACGAAACCAACACCGGGGGTATTAACAAAATTGATTTAATCAACAATCAAAGGAAATTTTTTGTTAATTCTTATTAAGGTGCGCCGTTTAATTCGCCCAATAAAGTGATTTAAGCTAAACCAGGAATTATTTATTTTAGCAATCCCAATTATGGGTATAACCAAGGCTTTAAACGGAAGCCCCAGCTGCCCAATGCAATTTATGTTTTTGACCTGAAATTAAATAAGTTGCAAAGATTATCCCCCCCAGTTTGCTATGCCGTATGGGTTGGCCTTATCAGCGAATGAAACAATATTGTATATTGGCGATACGGGAGCAATTGATGGAAAAAACCCTTATAATCCTCGTTCAGCTCACGATATTTTTTCTGCTTATTTAAAAACGTCAGAGAAAATCGATTAGATCAACCATTTTGCGCGCATTTCTCGGGTATCCCCGATGGTTTTATTACGGGTACTCAAGGTGATTTGTATATGACTACCGATAATGAAGTTCAGCATTATTCGGCACTTGGAAGCTTAATTAATGTAATTTCCATCGTTAATGGAGCGGTAAATTTAATCAGCTGCCAAAATAATATTTTCGTTACGACAAATTACGTCATATACCGAATTAATACGTTGACCCGTTCTCTACCGACCATTTTTCAGGCTGGAATTTTATATAATTTATACAAGCAAAATATAACGGTACAAATGATTTTGATACTGTATTGCAACATGGCGATTGGGGTTTAGGCGCTGCCAACGGCTCTCACAGGTGAGCTAATCATCGCGGAGGGCAAAGTCTTTGTTGCGGATAAAAATGGAAACGCATGAGAACTTCCGAAAAGTACAAAGACACCCTTTGCTGAGGTGGTTAAATTTCACCCGACTCGAATATTTAAAAATGTTAGCGTCCGCTCCATGTCAGAATTAGAAAATACCTTACAAACTAATTTGGAGACAAAAACGCAATGTATGCGGTTAAAATACATGTCACATGCAAAAGGATTGTCGCTCGCTCATTCCCAGTGGCGCCTCCGGATGTACCTGCCAATAAGTGAGTGAAGAAAATGCAGAAAGTACAGCGTTTAAATACTATTCTCGGAACGGCTTTTGGTTTTATTACACCTGATTATTCCGGTCCATTATTAGAAACAGGTTCTTATATCCATTTTATTACTGATGATTACTGATGATCATGCGAAAGTTTTTTATCTTTATAATTTTCAATTCGACAATGCCAAAGTGCAAGTAGTGAAACTTAAGAAATTAGAAATTAACTCAGATATTTAGTGGATAAAACCTCTATAATAGCCTTTTCTCCAGCATTGTCTGCTAGAACCACCGAGTGAAACCCTTGAGATTTTGATAAGTTTTCCATTCTTTTGCTAATAACAACGAGCGGGATAGATTGTAACCAGTGCTGGTGTGATTTGAATAATGAGCGAAGATTTTGGAGGCTTTCGACGCTAGTAGAGACAATTGTATGAATCGTGTGGAGTGAGTGCGGCAATCATTTTTTTATTGACGACAGGTCTTTCTCGGCGGTAAGTAATAATGGAGAATACGTTTGCACCGCGATGGATAAGTTCGTTTTCTAAATAAGGGCGAGAGTTTTCCCCGCAAAAAATAGCAATCGTTTTTCTAGTCGCTTGATGGAGTAAAGGCAAATCTAAAAGGCCTTTACTACTGAAATGTTCGGGAATGGCATCAACAGAAAGGCCACGTTGAAATAAAGCCGTGGCGGTCCCTGCGCCAATAGCAACTAATTTTTGTTATGCTTTAAAAATTTAAAATAGGAGAGTGTTTTACAGCATTTGCACTTAGAAAAATGAGGATGTCGCTTGAATTCAGAAATCCAGCCTTAGTCATTTTATCATCCGGACTCCCACTTTCGCAGGAAGGTGGAAAACTTGCGGATTCGAAGGGCGAATAGTTGCATTTATTAATTGGTTTTACAATGAGGGTTGGAAATAAAATAACGGTGCCACCCCTACGTTCAATAGCTTTTTTTAATAATTCTCCCTGCCCTTCAGGGCGAGTAATCATAATGGTTTTATTTTTTAAGGATTTATTTTCCATGGTGCTCGATTTTCCAAGCTGCATAAGCTGGGGTTTCGTAAGGGTGCACTTGGAGTAGTTCTTCCAGCACTGTTTTTAAATACTCATCATCGCAGACCATTTCTACTAAATATTCTTTTACTGTTTCAATTTGACCTTCAGAACCCAAATGAGGCTGGCTGCCGCTTAAGGGACGATATTGCCCCCCCCCTAAAGTTTGCCAAGCACAGCAATCATACTTACCCACTTTACCCGCGCCTTTGGCAAATAACGCATTTTTTACGTTTTCTAAATGAGTTTCGGGAACATAAAAAGTAAGTTTGTACATTAACCCCCCCTTAATCTTCTCCCTTGAGCGATGATAAAATTTTGTAAAAGCATTGATAAAAATTTTGCATGGTTTTAAAATCAATTTGGCCTGGAGCAGAAATGACATCGTTTATCGATGAAAAGGTTAAATACCCTCCTAATAGAGGCGAAAGTGAACAGATTATTTTTCCTTGTTCGCCAATTTCGAGCACAATCATATTTTCATTAATTTTTTTATTGATAAGTAGCTTAAATAAAGTCTTAACATCTTCACATTGCTCAGACTTCGTTGCAAATTTAAAAACATCCGGATTAAATAATCGCATATTCTCTAAAAGAGAGTTAAGTTCAGTTATCGGGGGCGTATGAAGAAAATTGTGGTAGGAAATAATAATTTTTGCTTTTTTTTCGTAAATGCTGATTTTATTTGCAACGGGGAGATCGATATCAAGATAATCAAAACCAAGATCATTTCCCGCTTGTAAGATTTCCTGTTGGGCTTCGGACGTTCCTAGAAAATTCCCGCCGTCCGCTCGTGCCCGACAGCAAAGGATAGCTTTCTTGTGGGTATGATTTTTAATAATTTGCACCCACTGCGGGTTTATTTGTTCGAGATAATCGATGCGTAACTCGACAAAATCCACCGCGGTTTGCGCCGCTTCAAGCTGAAATAAAAATTCCTCGAGCGTTTTGCCGATAACCACAACACAGATACGGGCTGCATTTAACATTATTTTTTAACTCACGCAGTAGAGAATCGCCGCCCTGTTCTAATAATTGCGACGCTACTTTAAAACCTATTATTTTGGCTTCCTCTGAATTTCCAATCTCCGTCGCGCGGATTATAACGCGACCGTCTATTTTTCCGAGCATCGCAAACAGAAAAAGTTGATCATTTTTTAATGATGGCATGCGCTGCAATGGGTGTAAAGCAATCGCCGCCGAGTTTCTCATTAACAGCGCGTTCCGCAGTCACGCAAAGTCGAGTTCCCCGATGGTCCAATGACTTTAGGAGCGTTTGCATTTCATGATCATCAGAACGACATTCAACACCAATTGCGCCTTGTCCGATGGCGGGTATAAATTCGTGAGGATCAAAATAATAATGGATTCGGTTTTTCTAAGCCTAAACGTTTTAAGCCTGCGGCCGCTAAAACGATAGCGTCGTAATGCCCAGCGTCGAGCTTAGCTAATAACGTACCGACATTGCCTCGAATTTCTTTAATTTTGAAACCCGGCTGAATTTTTTTCAATTGACATTGGCGGCGTGGACTTGACGTTCCGATAACGGCGTGGGGAGGTAAAGTGGATAATTCACCTTTTACTAATTAAAGCGTCGCGTGGATCTTCGCGACGAATAAAAGCGCCGATCATTAATTCAGGACCGTCACAAGCCGACATATCTTTTATAGAATGTATGCTAATATCAGCATCGCGATTTAGCAACGCTTTTTGCAAATCTTTAACAAAAAGGTCCTTGGCGCCGCTGTCGACTAATTTTTCCGTGGTAAAACGATCGCCTTGAGTGCTGCACCCCAAGATTTGACAGGTCAGATGAGGGTGTATATTTTCAAATTGTTGTTTTATGAATTCAGCCTGCCATAATGCTAGCAGACTTTTTCGCGTGACAATTAAAATACTACGTTTTTTGATCATTCGAGCTTAATTCGTCAAGGAGTAAATCTTTTTGTTGCCATACGGCATTTAACCAGCGTTGGAAATGACGGCGAAATTCTCGGTCTTCGTAATAGTCACCAATCAAATCGGGAGTCAACGGCAATAATTCGTAATGGACGCTTATTTTGAAGCCCCCCCTTTGAAAATAATTCCAAAATGAGAGTGGACGAGAATAGTAGAGAGTAACATTCAAAATTCCGCTCAACTTTTCTTGGAGTTCTTTTATCACAATGGCGGTGCCGCCGGCTTTAGGTTTGAGTAGATGTAGATAAGGGGAATGTTGACGTTGGTGTTTTTCGGGAGTAAACCGAGTGCCTTCCACAAAATTGACCACCGTCGTTGAGAACTCTTTAAATTTTTTACACGCCTTTTGGGAGGTATGAATATCCGTGTACTTCAAATGAGATCGCTTTCGAATTTTTTTTCGAGAATAGCGTTGAATAAAGGGGTAATCCAATAACCAACAGCTTAGGCCTAATATCGGGAGCTCCCATAATAATTCTTGTTTCATAAAGAATTTGATTACCGGGGTTTTGCGGTTAAATACATAACCTAGCACCAATATATCCAGCCAACTTTGGTGATTGCTGATTAGCATATACCAATGGTTGGTGTCCAGCGGGGCTTTTCCTTCGACCTTCCACTCATGGTTGGACGGTAATTTCAAAAATTGATTTGAAATACTGGCCCAAATTACAGGAACTTGAAGCGCCATTTTCATCACAGCTCGATGCCATGATTTTATAGGCATTAATTTTGCCAAACCACCAAAAGTAATCGCAAAAAGAGCCGTTATGACCGAAAGGATGACATAAAGAAAAGCGGCGAGAGTGACGAATAAAAATTTAAAGGCGCGGCGCATACCGGCAACCCTCCCTTAATTTCTCAAAAAGCCTATTAAAATCCAATTTCTTGTTGAGTGATGCGTTTTAGCCGAGCGACTTCCTGATAAAGGTTAGCAGCTTTGGCTTGAATTTGAGGTTTAAAAATAAACTGTTTTTGGTCGCGTGATGCGCAATTCATATAGCTACCCAAATTTTTGCTCTACTTTCCGCCAACGGGCATATAGACTAGCAAATTGTATTCCAAGCTCACTGGAAATGTCATTTTTTCATCGGATTGATAAAGACAAGTAATATTACCTACATTAACGCCCTGCCATTGAGCCCCGAGAAATTTATTCAAATAACTGGCAAAGGAAGGTAAATAACTCTTCCAGCCATGCTTCGCCGACCAAATCATCTTGTTGGGATCTTTTTGCAGTTTATTGATCTCTGGACACGTGAGATAGCCTTTAGGGACCGGAGAAACAAGTGTTGCAGGGTCGGTTATGCTTTCCGTTGCCAGCAAAAGGAGAACAATAAAGGAGATTAAACTTAATTTTGGATAACACATTGTTTTAGTAGATATTTTCTAAGAAATTGTTAATTTGAGGTACAATTTTACTGTAAAAAACGTCCGTTTTCACTAGTACCCTGTCAAATAAATTTTTCTAAGGGGGGCTCTCTACGTAGAAGAAGTAGCCCATATTATGAGGCGAAATACGGGGATGATAGACGAGATCATTATTTTCCCGTATTCTGCTTTGGTCTATACGTATATGGCCCCAGGGTTGTTGTCAACAATCAGTTTTGACGAAAAGAACGTATATGCGGCTTCACCGAGCCACCGCATGAATTAGCCTCATCAACCTCAGGTTTTACCTTAACGTCCTTAACATCACATTGCCGCGTTTACTAATCCGCGACAAGACCTCCTTATTCTCACTCGCGTGTTGTGGAGGAACTAACCCAATAAACACCAACAACTTGCCAGAAACAGATGAAATTGATGAATGTCCCTCCCCGTTCGCATAAACCGGCAGCGCCGTTAAATCCCCCCCGGCTGCGCTGTACCCGTTGACAATCCTCATTGGTTTTTACCACGGCTTT
>NZ_CAJRAM010000109.1 GCF_907164965.1 Coxiella endosymbiont of Ornithodoros maritimus | reverse complement strand
CCCATGAACCCGATACCAATGGTTCGCGCCTCCACACGCTTCTATCAACCACACAAGCCACCTTAAGGCCTTGCCACAGTGGACACATATTGAGCGCCTAACCCCTCTCGTGTGGATCACCTTACCCCACTCATCAATAGCTATAGGGAGCAAAGTTGCCGTGAACGGCCATTTGATGAATGTGTCCATAGGTGGCTCCCAGTATAAAGAAAGACCATCTCAAACCTGTCGCTAATCAAAATTTATCCCGAATCCATAACGAAAGAATGCCAAACACCCTCCAAGCGCCATCGTGAAACCCCACTTAAAATTGAAACGGACTCCCGGGCGTCCACCCAATCATTTGTGCTGTTTGATCGGCATAAAAAACGTGACTGATAAATCCGATTAGACCGACCAAATCCACCGTAAAAAATGGAGAATAGGAAAGATACAAATCCACGATTTGTTTTTTGAGTACTGGTTGCGTTTGATCCAATGATGCATAGCAGCTAGAAGAATAAAAACAAGAATAAGGAAATTATTAACCATTGCTAGGGTTCTTTAGCTTTGATATTTTAATTAGACTATAGCATATTCATACTTTATGACGAGAGGGAGAATCTAGTGAAGACTCACTGTACCAGATTTTTATTGCTTGCTTGCGTCCTTGTTCCTGTCCTTTCTGCGTTTGCAGTTTCAATACCAAGGACTAAGTAGTTAATACTTGCAAAGCGTTGTGACACATGACTGTGTAAGAGATAGAATTGATTTAATTGATCAAAAAAATTGTTCTTCTGATCAAGAATCGGTTTATCTATGTTCAACGTGCCGCAGAGTTAGAAAAAGGAAAAAATCAGTTCATGGATCAAGCGCGAGAAGATAAAATTTTAGCTTTTCTGTCACAACAAGCTGATAAGAAGGGGTACCTCGGTGAAATAGCCAAGACTGTGTTTAAAACTATTTTGCATCAATCGAATAATTATGAGAAACGCTTTCATCATTATAAATCTTAAAAATTAAATACCAGAAAATAAAACTGAAAGGAATAGCTTGGCAAAATTACATTTCTATTATTCCGCTATGAATGCAGGCAAAAGCACAACCCTTTTGCAGTCGAGTTATAATTATAACGAACGAGGGATGGACACGTTGGTGTTTTTGCCCCTTGTTGATGATCGTGAAGGAGAAAGACAAATCACTACCCGGATTGGGCTTTCGGGGAAAGCCATTGTGTTTACCAAGGATACAAATTTATTTAAATATATTTCGGATAAATTAACAGAGAACCCAAATATTCGCTGTGTGCTAGTAGACGAAGCTCAGTTTTTAACTAAATCACAGGTTGAAGCGCTAGCCTTGGTGACTGATGAACTTAATTTGCCTGTCCTAGCCTACGGCATCCGTACCGATTTTCAAGGCGAACCATTCGAAGGTAGTGTTTATCTTTTGGCTTGGGCGGATCTTTTAATTGAAATAAAAAGTATTTGCCATTGCGGACGAAAAGCGACGATGAACTTACGTATTGATGATGAAGGAAATCCCATCCGCGAAGGAGAACAGATCCACCTTGGAGGCAACGATCGATACACGGCCACCTGCCGCAAGCATTTTCGATTAGGACAACCGACGCAAACAAAATAAATGGCTAACGTAGCTTTTAACTATGTTCATTCTTTATTCTGGCAATTGAGTCGTAGGTTGAGCTGAGCTTGCGAAGCCCAATTTACGGCCTATCCTTCTAAGAAATTTTTATATATAATCCTGGCTTAATTTAGCGGGGGAATCGGTATCCCGGAACCAGCGCTGATCATGTCGAGATTGAGCCCAGAAAACGAAATGAATTACGATTACCCTTTACAACCTTGGGTTGTTTGTTTCGCCGCCTCTCTATTTTTCTTTTTTGAATTTATTCAGCTCAACCTCTTCAACGTGCTGAGCCCAGCTTTAATGCAGACTTTTCACATCAGTGCTACCCGCTGGGTCATTTATCCGCCAATTATTTTTATGCTAATGTTATTTTTCTTTTCCCAGTTGGGATGCTTCTCGATCGAATTTCCACTCGTAAAGTGATCATCTTGGCCATGGTGACCAGCGTCATCTGTACCTTTGGTTTTGCGGCTTCCACTGTGCTTTGGCAGGCGGATGTCTGTCGTTTTGTCACTGGCATTGCAGGATCATTCTAGGATCATTCTGCTTATTAAGTAACGTTCATTAGCATCGCGTTGCTTTGAGCCGCGTCGCATGGCATTAATTATCGGTTTAATCGTTACTTTCGCCATGATCGGCGGTTTCATTGCAAAAACTCCTTTCATCTTATTGACGGACGCCGTGGGTTGGCGGATGACAATATTAATCGATGCCGCTTTCGGTCTAGTTATGCTGTTTTTGATTGTGTTTTTTGTGAGAGATTATCCGCCTGGGCAAGGAAGCATTTTTCAGAATCACCAGGCTCAGCTGCACGATCTCGGATTCTGGCATGCATTACCGCAAACAACTAAAAACCGCCAAAATTGGTTTGGGGGTTTATATACCTCACTAATAAATTTACCCATTTTTTATTGGGTGCGATGTGGGGAGTCCTTTATCTGGTGCAAATTCGTGGGCTGAGTCGACCCGATGCTTCTTTACTGACTTCAATGTTATTTGTCGGTACAATCGTTGGGTTGCCCGTTATAGGTTGGTTATCAGATCGAATAAAGCGTCGGTGCATGCCGATGGCTTTTGGCGCCATTGTGTCTCGTTAATTTTAATATTACTGTTAATGTATGAACCTAATTTATCCTTTTTATCGCTCCTCGTTATTTTTTTAGGGCTAGGATTCATTAGCAGCACTCAGATTATTTAGTTATCCCTTAATCGCCGAAAGCAATCCTCTCGTATTGACAGGAACAGCGGAAGGGATGGCTTCCGTATTAATTATGACCGGCGGGTTCAGCCAATCCTTTTTTGCTCGCCTAATGAAATTGCGGTGTGGCATCACATTGTCAATTATGTCCCGATATTTTCACCCAGCGATTATCAATTAGCATTGGTGATTATGCCAATCGCTTTTGTGTTAGCGCTGGTAGTAGCGTACTTTGTGCGAGAAACACATTGTATTTCTTCTCGTGAGTGTCAAAATGCAAAACCCAGTGATTAGTGTAGACAGCCTAACATTACCAACCTCAACAAACTCTATAAGATCGCTGTGTGCTTGGATAGTCTATTTAACGGCATCGCTTTTTTCTTTTATGAATTCATTCAAATGAATATATTCAATGCTATTAGCAACCCGCTGACGCAAACTTTTCATATCAATGCAGAGCTAGCTTGGGTCAACTTTCTTCTTTTTATTTTATTTCTAACGTTATTTTTCTTCTTCCGGCCGGTATGTTACTCGATCGCTATTCCACACGGAAAATCATTCTTTGCTCTCTCGGAATTTGCATTTTGGGTATTGTCTCGTTTGCGTTGACAACGTCGATTTTCTGGGCTTCTCTTTTTCGGTTTTTAACCGGAATTGGGAGCGCATTTTGTTTCTTAAGTGTCATTAGTTTAGCGACGCGATGGTTTCCGTCGGCTCGGTTAGCACTTGTTACTGGCGTTATTGTTACAATAGCCATGTTGGGCGGAATAGCTGCGCAGACGCCTTTAATGCTCCTTCAACACATGGTGGGTTGGCGAAACGCCTTGGTAATTGATGCGGCGGTAGGAGCGTTAATTTTTTATTGATCTTTGCTGTCATCGCTGATTACCCACCCACTTATATTGAACCGTCATCAACTGGAACAACAACAGATTAAGAGTAAGAGTATTGGTTATTGGAAAAGTATGGGTTTGGCTTTTTTAAATGTGAAAAATTGGTTGGGAGGAATTTATACTTGTTTGATGAATCTACCATTAAGTTTGTTAGGAGGAATTTGGGGAATTTTATACCTCGTTGGCGCTCAGCGCATGACGAGAATTGACGCGACTCATATAACCAGTATGCTATTTTGGGGCACGGTTATTGGGGGATCGGCAGTCGGGTGGGGTTCAGATAAAATAGGGTTACGTCGTTTACCGATGTTAATCGGTGCGATAATTTCATTTATCTTAGTTTTAATCCTAATGTTGGTCCCGCAATTATCGTTTTACCACTTGTTAATATTATTTTTAGCGATGGGGTTATCGACAAGTACTCAAATCATTGGATATCCAGCGGTTGCTGAAAATAGTGTTCCCGCTATCACGGCGATGTCAGTTAGCGTGGTCAGCATTACAACGATGGGTGGCCAAGCGCTTTTTCAGCCGCTTTTCGGGCACTTGATCGATTTACGTGCTGGCTATTTTAGTCATATTGCTGGCTACAATATTTTTGATTTTCGGTGGGCAATGTTGATCTTTCCTATTGGCTTTTTAATTGCATTAGGCGTGTCCTTTTGGCTGAAAGAAGGATCAAAAAACTTACAACAAGAAAAGGGTAGTAGATATGTGCCATTGGTTAACGAGTCTATTCCTAGTTAAGCAAGAAATTAATGCCAACGCCGATTGAAGATATTTATTCTGCACTGCTTTTATTATTTGTTGGTGAATAGCGGGTTATCTAGAAAGTTTGTTTGGCGTAGGTGGCGGCGTAGTTCTGGTTCAAGTGTTCTTAACTATCTTTTCCTTTTTTAATGCCAGTTATGAGGCAGTGATGCATAATACCGTTGGTACCTCGCTTGCTTTACTGGTTCCGAACGCTCTTTTATCAGCGCGTAATCATTATAAAAGAGGAAATTTCGACTTTCCCTTATTAAAATAGGGCATACCTTTTATTTTAATTGGCGCAATTACGGGAATTTTGGTTATTAAGTTTATTCCAACAGCGTATTTAAAAATACTGTTTGCGTTATATTTGCATGCTTCATTCTTGTATGTGATTCTAAAAAAAGAAACGGGAAATGAAATCGAAGGTCAACCGCACGGGTGGGGAGTATCGCCGTTTTAATTGGTGGATTTTCCATCTTGTTGGGAATGGGCGGCGGTACTTTTAGGATTCCTTTTTGTCAGGCGTACAACTATTCGATTAAAAAATCGATTGCATTAGCTTCCGCCATCCCGATTTTTATTGGTCTCATTGGGAGCATTGGAGTAATTATTAGTGGATGGAATGCACTGGGTTGCACACCGTATTCCTTAGGATTTGTAAATCTTTTAGGGTTCGTTTGCATCCTCCGGCTATTATTATTTTTTCGCCATTCGGCGTAAAAACCGCCCAACGGTTATCGCTACGGCAGTTAAGGATTTTGTACGCTTTCTTTTTGCTGACGATGGGTCTTACATGAATTCCTATGTCTTTTTTAGCTATTAATGTGATGAAAAAGTTTCTAATTTTGCTATTATTGATTTCTCTTCTTTTTTTGGACGATTGTCATTCAAAGTCGTCCCCGCAAAACCTACAACATGTGTGCGAAATTTTTCAGCAATATCCCGAATGGTTTTGGGCAGCTAAAACAACACGTCATCGTTTTGGAATTCCTATTAGCGTACAAATGTCTTTTATCTACCAAGAGTCTCATTTCAATTCTCATGCTGAACCACCGCGCCGACGGTTGTTGGGTTTTATCCCTTGGTTTCGATGAACGATCGCTTCGGGTTATGCGCAAGCTCTCGATGAGACATGGCGGCACTATTTCAAAGCGGTAGGGAAATTGAGTGGTAATGGTAATGATAATGGTAATGATAATGGTAATGGTAATGGTAATGATTTTAGTGACGCTATTTATTTTGTCGGTTGTTATGCCAATTTGGCCCACATAAAATTAGACATTTCAAAAACCGATACCTTCTCTATTTATTTGGCCTATCACTAAGGAATTAAAGGCTTACAAAAAAACCTATCGACATAATAAAAATTACTGGCTCTAGCTCATCAAGTTGCAAAACAAGCACAGCGTTATTGAATTCAACTATTGCGTTGCGAATCCACCCTGCCACAAAAACGGTGGTGGAAATTTAAACTACAATCATGGCAATGCGTCGACCTCGACTCTCCTGTTATTGGTTCAGGTTGCTACTACTTAATTGTTCAGACTCTTTTTTATTTTTATCTGCTTCGGAAAATATTTGTTCTAGCTCTTCAGTCAAAGTTTTTTGGATAAATAAGCAAACTAAATTATACCAATCTTAGGTAAATCCCCGTTCAGAATTTTTGTGAAGCTTTTTATATACGTTTTTACATTAGTTAAAAGTTTAAAGAATGATGATTTGTCGCTATCGTTATCTTTAACTAAGATCATTTCTTGAAGAATAAACAGCAAGTAAAGGAGGCTCTCATTCCGACCAAATCCCAATGTAAATTGTGTACGGTCTGAGGAGTTAAAAATACTTGTCTATATTTCCTTTTAGATTCTTCTTTTTCTTCTTGATTTGATTTCAGTAGTTCCAGCTTTAGCTGAGTAGGTGAGTTATTTTTTAATATCTACATACTCAAGGGTGAGAGAAGATGTATTTTCATCGCTGCCTAGAAAATTTCCTTAGAAATTAAGGGGTACATAGCTTATTTTAGTGGGTGGAATATGAAACGAAACACCGTCTGGAAAGGATGAAAGGGGTAGCGCGTAGATTACATAGATGGTTTTATCAGGTTCGAGGTAATCGGATGATTCATCAAGGTAGGGAAGTTTTTGCTCTACATTAGGGAAATTATCTTCCATTGTTTTTAGAGCTTGCTCTAAGGATGCGATGGTGTTTGCGAGTAGAGATATCGAAGTTTTTGTGCCATAAAAGATTTCGGAACCTATATAATATACGGTTTGCAGCGTTTTGAATGGCCTTTAGATACGCATGATTGCCAATGTCATTGCATTCAGGATTAAAAAAAGAGGGCTAAGAAAGGCTCACAATTCCTTTGAATTTTCTTCTTGGACCCGGGAATTTTTTATAATTTTGGCGAGATCGATCCTATTAAGGCCACTAAAGTATGGTTTACCCTACAGAGAGGTTCGTTATTGGTATTAGTAAGTCTTTTTTAAATCTTTCCTTAAGAATCATCTGTCAATAGTATTTTAATTTCTGTTGGCTCTCTTTTAGAATGGCAGCCATCTCTTTGCTTAATGCGTTAGACAAATATTCAATAATAAAATTCCATGCATTTTGATCACTTTCCTGAATTGGAAAATCCTTTCAGTTGACAGGGTGGGATGGTAAAAAGACTTGAGGTTTTTGGGATAGAGGATCAGATTTTCCTGGGGGATGCACACCGAATAATCTTTCCAGGCGGCCTTCCTGATCTTCTTTTTCTTGAGCCCCAACTATAATGAGATTTACCCTTAAGGGGTTATTCAGCGTCGTATCCATAAACAAGGTAACAAGCCGTTTCCATGCTATGCCCATTTAAGGTATTTTTAATATTGAATTCGAAACAAAGATGAATAAATTCCTGCTCGCCTCTCAACTTAAGGTGTACGAATATTTTTTGGGTGCCACTTCCAAAATCAGAATCTGTAAAACAAAAAGGAACAGGCATTTTATTCCCCTCCTTCATTTAAAGTTAAAAGCAGTTTATATTGAATTAGGGTTTGACGAAATCTAAAAAGGGAAATAAGCGATAAGTATTTAGCTGAAAAGTCTATATTTCAAAGTATATTTTGATTGATCTATGCTTGTTTGTATGGTTTTAGGTGATTAAACTAGGCCAATTATGATTCTAATAGTAGAAAATTGTATGAGAAGACAAGCAACTGAAAGAGAAAAACGAATTAAGGAAGCTCAAGGCATAACGCAAAGCTATCATTTGTGGCCTAAAAGAAAGGAAAAATTCACCGAGGTAGCAGAGCAGGAACAATTTACTAATGAAGAATTAGAGGTCATCGTCGAGAACATTATTTCCACTAATAAAAATTACGAACTTATACTGATTCCAACGCGAACATAAAAAACCTTTAACATAAGAATTAATTAATTAGCGTTTAACCCGCTCGAAAAATTGGAAAAAGAAGTTAACTGTTGGAATAATCAGGCTAAATTAGCGATTACTTTACTTGTAGTGGGAGCCCATTAGTCTGAACGCGATGAGGAAGGGGCTCCTCGTTTCAAAACAGTCTCGGAACCCCGAATAATTATTTTCATGTAGAAAGCGAGCAAAATAGAGATGATAGGGCAATCGGTGTCTGAGAGTGGGACCTTTAGGTTAAACACGAATACAAAAAATATATAATTCGAAAAAACATCGAATATTTTTTTCTTCCCACCACCCCGAGATGTTTCTGATTTTCGTGCATTTACGCAAGAATTATCGGAAATTGCGATAGCTTCTGACAATATCACGTTCTTCAGCCAAATAAGAGAATTCCGCTATACGAAACTTCAGCTTTGTTGCCACGTGCTTTGACAGAAGAAGAAAAAGTGCAGAGTGAAGATGTAAGTGAGAGATTAACGGCATCAGGGTTAGGAAGTCGAAGTTTAAGTAGTTAAAATCGACATGCTGTTACACTAAGTTATAATCCTTCACGCAATAATGAGCCCAATGAAGTGAAAAATTCCACAACTCCGGTGGTCCGAACTCCTTTAGTTGCGACACCCGGAAGGTATTTCAGTGGTCAATATATTAATGGACCACAATTTTTCCTTGAAGCTGATAGGAAGCCTCATCAAGAGAAGCTGACCTATTTTCGTGACGTGAATTAACCTCTCTTAGGGCATTTGAAATTTTTTTCTCAAGACGGGCTTCCTCTTTTACACTATGTAATAGGCCAGTTAGCATGGAAATGTGCTGAATATTTTATTAAAAAAGCCTCTGCCAAAAATCAATTTGTTTCTGACCCCAATGTAGATCAGCACTTGCATATGCAAGGAAAATGAGCAACATTAACTCCACACTGCCATTACCGGAACTGGATAAGATTATTGGCTTACTCGAGCAAAAGACGCCACCCAAAGAGCTTGAAATTAAGCAAGAAAACAAACAAGAAAATACTCAATCTCCTGCTCTCACGCCGAAGGAAAAGGCAGGAGGTGTTAACAAGTTAAAAAAATACTAAAAAGAGTATATGGAAAAGTTACGAAAGCTTTAAGCAGTCTGTGATAGTCTCTTTTAGAATGAGAAAGGTCTCGAGCTGGGAAGAAATCAAAAAAGTGATGAAAGAGTCAATAACACAGGTACAAGGAGAAGGAGTAAGAAAACTAACACTTCAAAAAAAGATAAAAAGAATTCCTAGGTTTATCTAACAGTATGAAGACGAAAAGTTCACTGCTGATGAAGCCCTTTCGGGGAATCTAGCTTTTTCCTTAAAGCTCAGATGAGTTAACACTTCCCGTCATCCCGTGCCTTCGGTCGTGAAGTTATCTATTTTCTCCTATTTTCGGCAGACGGCCTTCGCACGGGATGACGGCGTGCTGGGTTACAGCGTGCCTGTTCGTCGGAAACGCTTGTTACTTTATTCAAAGAAAGTGAAAGTTTCGCCAATCCATTAATTCCATACTTGTTTCATATCCGTATGTCCCAGAAAGCTCAATTAACTTTCCAGCAAAAGAAAGTATTGTTTCTCACGTCACTGGGCGGTATCCTCTAATATTATGATTTTATTATCTATTTTTGTTTAGCTAATGTGATCGAAAAACTATTTTTTCCTAGTGGTGCGCCGTTTCTCGCTAGCTTGAAAACACTGATCGTTTTTTTCATCGGCTATCTCTTTCGTCCGCTCGCTGAAATCCTTTTTTCGCACTTTGGCGATTTCTGCGTTTGGTATAGCTTTATTGCCAAGCATTTCCCAGATTGGAATCACTGCCTCGGTATTACTGGTTTTATTTTGGATCATGCAGGAACTTGCACATTAGGCGGGGAAATCCCCGGGGCAATTACCTTTGTTGTTGAGCACGTCGATAACAACCGGTGAGGTCTCGCAACCGCTACGTTGTTTGTCAGTATTAATGCTGGCCTCTTGCCTGGCTCTTTCGCCACGATGATTTTGACGACAATGACCACACCACCTAGCCTTTATAGTTACGGTTGGCGGGTTCCTTTTTTTGTCGGTGAATTTTCTTTATTTTAGCTGTTCTTTGCGCCGCCATTTAGAAGAAACTACTGCTTTATCAAGGCTAGTGAAAAGTCAGTTGCAACGGGTAGCGCTCATTAGATTGCTAAAATATTTTCGGCAGAACGTGATTAAGAGTGCATTATTAGTGGGATTAGCTTCAGTCACTGTTTTTTTATTTCTTTACTGGTCGATTATTTAAACCAATACCTGGGTTTCCCACTCGCGGTAACGCTTAAGATTAATAAATTGGGAATTTTAATTTCCAGCTTTACGCTTTTTTAACGAGCTGGCTAACGGATCGATTTGAGTATCGAACCATCTATTTAATTGGCGTGTTCTGAATTATTTTGTCAGCGTATCCTTTATAAAAAATTATTGTTATCGCCAATACCAGATTAAAAAAATTTGAACAGAAAAAATCGCTAACTGCGGTATCACTGTGAAGCTGTGAATAAGGTGTGTAAAATGACTATTTATTATCCAGTTTTCAAACTTGCTCACAGCAATTCAAACATAGTTGATCCCGGCTAAAAGGCTAAGAAAAGCACCATCGGTGTTTCTCTTAGCCCCTTAGTCTTTTGGTGCCAACCATCCAATAATTACTAATAAAATGCCCCCTCCTAAAGCAGTCCACTCCCAAGGAGATGCGGGCTTGGGGGCGATGGGAAAGCTAAGAAGGGTGCTTATTAGAAAAGCAAAGCCGGCTCCCAAAATAAAACCGCGTTTTTGTTTTTGGCTAGGGGAGGGAGGTTCGTTTCGTTCTAAATTTTGGCGGAAATGAATTTCATGTAAAACGTTATGGAATAAACGTGGCAATTTTAAAGTTGTCTCAACAGCCAGCGGAAATTCTTTAATAGCTGTATTGAGTAGATAGCGTGGTCCATGTTGTTTTCGCATCCAGTCTTCAATGAAAGGTTTGGCGGTTCGCCACAGATCTAAATTTGGATACAATTGGCGACCAAGGCCTTCTATATTAAGCAAGGTTTTTTGCAGCAGAAGCAATTGCGGTTGAATTTCCATATTAAATTGATCAGCTGTCTGAAATAAACGTAATAATAATTTCCCGAAGGAAATATCTTTTAACGGTCTTTCAAAGATAGGTTCGCAAACCGTGCGAATAGCCGCCTCAAATTGATCGATTCGGGAATCCGCTGAAATCCAACCGGATTCGATATGTAAAATAGCCACTTGCCGATAATCGCGCTTGAAAAACGCTAATAAATTTTCAGCAATGTAACGTTGATCTTGAGGGCTCAGCCCTCCCATAATGCCGAAATCAACGCCTAGGTATTTCGGATTTTCCGGATCACTCACATCCACGAATAAATTACCCGGATGCATATCCGCGTGAAAGAAACTATCGCGCAATACTTGCGTAAAGAATATTTCGACACCATATTCCGCTAACTTCTTAAGGTTGGTATTAGCCGCTTTTAATCCTGCTATATTAGAAATACGAATGCCGTAGACTCGCTCCATGACCATCACTTCTTGGTGAACGTAGTCCCAATAAATTTTGGGCACATACATTTTTTCGGAGTTCGCGAAATTACGCCGTAATTGAGAGGCGTTGGCGGCTTCGCGCATTAAATCCAATTCGTGATAAATGGTGTGTTCAAACTCCGTAACGACTTCCACTGGTTTTAGTCGTTTGCCATGTCGCCAAAATCGCCGGGCTAATTTTGCACCGAGATACATTAGGGCAACATCTCGCTGGATTGTTTTAGCGATGTTCGGACGTAAAACTTTGACAATGACCTCGCTGCCATCGTGAAGCGTAGCCGCATGAACTTGAGCGATAGAAGCAGAAGCCAACGGTTTTTCATCAAAAGTGACAAAGCAGTCTTCAATAGTTTTTCTGCAGGATTTTTCGATCATGGCTTTGGCGATTTTGCCTGGGAATGGAGGAACTCGGTCTTGCAACTTTTCTAATTCTTCAGCAATATCATCCGGCAATAAATCGCGGCGGGTTGATAATAACTGACCAAATTTTACAAAAATAGGGCCCAATTCTTCGATCACGATGCGAAAAGATTCACCGCGAGATTTGTCTTTTTGAATAAAACTCCAAGGGTTTAAATAGCTTAAAAGCCGCAACGAAGGCGATAGCTCGCCAATGAGAGGGCGATTAAAACCGTGCCGAAGCAGGATGAAATTAATTTGAATTAACCGGATTAATTGAAAAAGGCGTCTCATGCGGACGATTTCCTTTTACTTAATAATCGTTGAATTCGTATTTCAGCGCGTTCAACGGCGTGGTGTAAATGAGTGACAGACTTAATAAAGGAATTGACTTCATCCATTGTTGGTACCAATTGTGATTCCGCTTGTAAATAATCTTTTAAATTTTCAGAAATCAATGTTGCAGCCAATTTACCAAAATTAATCGTGCGGCGTACGCCGGCACCGATTTGATGAGCAATAATATCGCCGGTCATTTTTGACAAGTGTTCCTCCCAGTCAATATACATATTCACCATTATACTCCGTACTTTTTCGCCGACTTCCGTGTCACCACTAATTTCAATTGAGTTTTTGAATAAAGCAGAACTTTCGCCTTTGGCACAGCCCGTTCTGCATAAACAGAATAAAGATCCGGAAATAATCGTATCGGCTTCGGCGTTGGTGCTAGTTGATAGCTGTACACCGTTCTTATGAGGAATAATAAAAAATTCAATATTCCAATCGGAAATTTGGATTTTAATCCGTTTATTTTCAAGGTTAGAAAGTTGCTTAACCGTATCCGTGTCTAATCGAATATAACCATTGAGCGCTTTTTCCAAGCCAGATAGAGCCAACGTCATCATTAGAATTTATAACCTCGGTGAACGGCTACAATTCCGCCACTTAAATTATGGTAATCGCAATCTTCAAAACCCGCATCGGTCATTTTACTCAATAGCGTTTCTTGATCGGGATGCATACGAATCGATTCGACTAAATATCGGTAACTCTCTTCATCCTTGGCTACGAGTTTGCCGAGTCGAGGCAACAACTGAAAAGAATAGGCATCGTAAACGGCTTTCAACGGGGGCAGGGTGGGTTTGGAAAACTCCAAAATAACGGCACCCCCCCCCGGTTTGATAACACGGCACATTGATTGCAATGCGGCCATCTGATCGGTGACATTACGCAGCCCAAAACCGATGACGATACGATCGAAAAAATTATTAGGAAACGGCAGTTTTTCAGCATCAGCTTGAATAAATTGAATATTTCGAAAGATGCCTTGGTCTAAAAGGCGACGACGCCCCACGTTCAACATGGCGGCGTTAATATCGGCAATCACAACCTCACCTTCATCGCCCACTAACGGACTGATTCGTTTAGAAAGGTCTCCCGTGCCGCTGGCCAAATCCAAAATACGTTGACCGGTTCGCAAACGGCATTGAGTAATTGCAAAATCTTTCCACCACCGATGAATCCCTAAGGACATAAGATCATTCATTAAATCGTATTTTCTCGCCACCGATTCGAAAACACACTTTACTTTGTCAGTTTTTTGATCAGCAGGGACGGTTTGGTAGCCAAAATGCGTTGATTTTTCTGTTTCATTCATGGGATTATCATAGCCTGCTGAGAATGAGGGAACAACTGTCGATGAGAAGAATCGAGCTACTTAGAACAGCCGATTTTGTTTAGGGGTCGAAGCCGGAGGATTGAGTTTCGTCTTCAAATTTCTGGTCACAATAAAATGGTTCTGCTCTTTCTCGAATTAATTGTTCTCTGTCACGGAGTTGCGTTTCATAAGCTTCATCAATTTGGACTTTGAATGAAGCAACCTCTTCAGAAATGGCTCGCCTTGACCTAGTTTCAACGACGGAGGGAATACTTACAAATTTACACCAGCAAGCGTCAGCACTCCTTTTAAGATCTTAACGCTCTCTCATCTTGGATAAACTCTCCAAGAAAGGCTTCTATTAATTCTAATTCGGTATGAAATTTTAAAAGCCTTGCAAGAACTTCCTCATCTTTCTCTTCATCAGTGAAGAAATGGATTGAATCACATATCCTTACAATCAGGTTAAAACAATCGCTAAATGCTTCCTTAAGCTTTACCTCATCAGGCATGCTTAACAATTTGGTGCGTAGCCTTTGCATTTCTACCGAGGAAAGAAAAGTTTCATAATTGTTATAATCGGAAAGCTCATGCAATAAACCATTTTGAATTTCTTCAATTTTTTGAATAGCTAAAATTATTTCTTTTTTTCATCTTCTAGCATAATCACCAGCCATCGACCTAACGTTATTCAACCTTTCAAATTGATTGTCGCTTATTAATTGAAAGTTGATCCCTTTAATTTAAACGCTTGTTGCTAGTGATGAGCAAAGAAAATATTTTATAAAAAAGTTTTGCATTTAACGAAAAAGGTCTTATAACTATGCTTTGATTTAGAAATCAGTATAATAACATAATGATGCGCTCATCTCCAACTAAAGTTCGTTTTCTTGGCATGCCAGAAGGCCTTGGTGCTATTTATTTTACTTAGCTTTTAGCACCATTAGCTTCGCGGTTTTTTTTCAAGCCTCGTACTTTATATGCAAGAACAAATGCGCTTGAACGCCACGCAAGCAGATCTCATTACAGGCGTTTATTTTGATTATAATGTTGCATTACATATGCTGGTCGGTTACGTGGGTGGGCGGTTTTTGAGTTATCGTGTACTTGTTATTGTTGGCCTTTTTTTTAGCTCATTGTTGTCTTCTTCTCGCTCATGGCGCTCTAGCGAGTTTGTACTGGGGCTTGGCTTGCATGTTAATTGAAACAGAGACGATGGTGATTTGCTTCAACATGTTATTGTCGCAATTGTTTCAAATGGATGAAGTCGGTAAGGGTCAGAGCGAGTTTTTATGGAATTACAGCAGAATGAGTATTGCGTTCATATTGGGATTTACTCTCACGGGATGTTTTCAATTAAGAACAAATTATACGATATTATTTCTTCTCACAGCGATAAATAATGTTATTGCTATGTCTATTTTATTTTCGCAATGGAAACGTATGCGGGATATAGACACTATCTTCAGTCGGACAACGGCTAAAGCGCGCCTTAAACGGATAGGAATATAGGCACACTAATTATTTTAGTGTTAGTGCCTTTGCTGCAAGTATTACTTTATCATACTCAATTTAGCAATAATTTGGTATTAAGCGTTGGGTTTTCAATGTTGGTTGTGTTATTTCTTATTGCTTTTAAACATCACGAGGCTGCGCACAAAAAGTTATTTGCTTTTATTATCTTAATTGTCAGTGTCCAATTTTTTGAATTATTTATCAATTAGCGCCAATGGGCTTAACAGTATTTGCGAAGAACAGTGTTAATTTGCATCTATTTGGATTTCGCATTGCGCCCGGATGGATACAGAATGTTAACAGTATCACGATTGTGATCGGCGGTCCTTTACTGGCTTTGTTTTTCACTTGGATACGTAGAAAAACGAAAACGGCCGCTTTGCTGCCTTTACAATACAGCACGGGTCTCTTTCTCAGTTCCCTGAGCTTACTTATTCTTTCATTCGGAATGGCGTTAGGAGATCCACAGGGATTCATGGCCTTTGACTGGTTGTTTGTAACCTATATATTACAAGGGACGGCCGAGCTTTTAATTAGTCCTATCGGTTATTCGATGGTGGGACAATTGATTCCGACTCGTTGGCAAGGATTTGGAATGGGAACGGCGTTGTTAAACTTAGGTGCGGTTGCCGTATTTGCGAGTTTTTTCAGTTTACGATATGGGGCGACGCGAAACGCTTGACCCCTTAATCACGAATCCTTTTTACAGCCATGCTTTCATGCAATTAGGTTTTCTAGCATTGGCGGTAGCGATTATTTTGATTATTGCAGCGCTATTTATTAAATGATTAATTAGTGGCAATGAAACGCTATAAATAACCATAAATAGTCTCTATTGTTTTTAACAAAGCTGATTTTCCCTGATTGTTCTAAATAAGCTTTTCTTACATCTTCCAATTTATCATGATTTGATTTTTCCCGAATCATTTCGTTTAAGCTTGTTTCTGTCACTTGATTTTTTTGCAAAACTTTCTAATTTAATTTGCCACCTCTCATTATAATTTCTGGTTCGCCTTTTACTAATTTCCCAAAGTTGTGAGAATGGTAAGCCTCTTTCGCGAGTAACCAATGTAAGAAGATAAGCATGGTGCTTCCAACTATTGCTCGGAGTAAGGGTAGAAGGGCCGTTAACGGTGCGGCTTAACACAGCGCCGATTATGACCGTTAAGATAAGATCAGATACAGTTGCGAAATTGAAGCGCTTGTTGCCAAGTCGAAATAAAAAATCGCGTAAAAATAAATAATGACTGTTCTTATGAAGAGATAAGCAATTTCTTTATCTATATTAACTTTATAGAGAAAATTTAACCACATGCTTATGTCCTTATTCAGGATGCTTAAATTAGAAAAACCTTTTGTAAGAGAATAAAATACGAGTATTTCAACTTCAAATGGGTTCCTGGCTGGCTACATTCTTCTTTCTCTTGTTGGGTTTCGCAAGCTCATCCCGACCTACGGCTCGGTGTGCAAAAGAGGGGGTTTTCAAATTAATAATTTATTAATATAGATTTGGTAATATTTCGGCAGAGAGGTAAATCTTGCCATCGATAAATTTGGCGACGCAGCAGCAACGAGCTTGGCAGGAATTGATGCGGTTGGAGGCAGATTACGGTTTGTCTTTAGCATCGCGTCACTTCGCCGCTAATATAATGGAGCAGAAGTTTGGGCTGAAAATCAGCGTTGGTGGGAATTTATACCAACAATTTGATAGTGAAAGAGAAAAAGCGGCTTTTCTCAAAAAAATTCGCACTCCTGGAAAATGGGGTAATGACACAGTTTTGGCGTGTATTTTAGACAATTTGGGCTGTCAGTGGGCTATTTATTTAAAGGGATGGCCTCCTTATTTAACGCTTACTCACAACGCATCCACTCAGTTACGAATGGATATAGCTAATGACGCGTTCGTTGATCAAAAAGCGCAGGAAACAGGTAGCCATTATTGGTTGAATGTGAATGCCTCAAATCTGAGCCGCTCCTCGGTGGCGAATAAAAGCATCCCTGGGGATTGCCTTTACAATGCGTTAGCGTTTCAGATTAGTTGCGATCGTTTAACAGTTAGAAAGGAATACCCTAATACACTGTCAGATGGAGTTTCAAATGAAGAAAAACCGCTTGAATCCGTTAATCCGTCACCTGAAGCCTATTTAACCATTGAAAAAGCCGCTCAATTGTTTGAAGCAGAAATGAAAAAGGCCGATGCGTTTTATGCGAAGGCTCTTGAGACCTTACAGGCGGCAACGCCCTCTCAATTACGAGCGCTTTACGATCAAGCCAGAATAATTGTGGGAAATACTGATTCTTACCTTAAGATACAGCCCCATTCATGCAGTGGGCGCGCCCGATAAAGCCACGCGTCAAAAATTCCAAAAGGGAGTAGAAGATGGGCACATTCGTCAACTTCGTGAAGACTGTTTAAAAGCACTACCAAGAGAGCAGCTCATTCATATCTTAGCCCGAGAAGTTTGGCGTAATTCAGTGATTTTGTGGGCGCCTGAAATCAGGTCGTTTTATTCCAAAATAAACAAACAGGAAAAACAACGTGCTTTAAGCAAAGTAGGATTGTTTGCTGAGCGCACCACTTGCGGCAGAGAGCTCACTAAAGAATATAACGACTTAAATCCTCATCCTCAGCTAGCTTTTTAAGCTGCTTGTTAACATAAGCAGCATCAATCGTAATAGATTCACCTTGCTTATCGGTAGCTTCGAACGAAACCTCTTCTAACAAACGTTCCATAATGGTATGTAAACGGCGTGCGCCGATGTTTTCGGAGTGGTCGTTAACTTGATAAGCAATTTCAGCGAGACGTTTGATACCGTCTTTGGTAAACGACAATCCAAAGTTCTCGGTTTTCAATAATTCGGTGTATTGTTCGGTCAGGGATGCTTTGGGTTCTGTTAATATTCGAACAAAGTCGTCCGCCGTGAGCGCTTTCAGTTCAACACGAATGGGGAAACGCCCTTGCAATTCAGGCACTAAGTCTGATGGTCTTGCGATATAGAAAGCGCCGGAGGCAATAAATAAAACATGATCTGTTTTAACTATCCCATATTTAGTAAATACAGTGCTGCCTTCAACGAGCGGTAATAAATCACGCTGCACCCCTTCGCGGGAAACATCGGCACCGACAGCGCCCTCGCGTTTAACGATTTTATCAATTTCGTCAATGAATACGATCCCATTTTGCTCAACGCTGGCCAGAGCCGTGGATTTAATTTGATCTTCGTCGACTAATTTCGCTGCCTCTTCTTCTCCCAATATGCGCAAGGCATCCTTAACTTTTAAGCGGCGAGATTTGCTGCGACGGCTCGACATACTGGACATAATACCTTGCAATTGACTCACCATCTCTTCCATGCCTGGAGGGCCCATAATTTCAAACGATGGATGTGCGCTAACTTCGACTTCGATTTCTTTATCGTCCAGCTCGCCACTGCGAAGTTTTTTACGAAAGAGTTGTCGAGTGGCTGATTCTTTTTTCTCAGTGGGCTTTTCCTCGGCTGTCGGTTCGCCTTGGAAGCCTCCACGGGCCGGTGGGATGAGAGCGTCAAGAACGCGCTCTTCAGCAGCTTCTTCCGCCAAAGTTTTCACCTGGCGGGTAGCCTTTTCACGGGTCATCTTGACAGCGACATCTACAAGATCGCGAATGATAGATTCTACGTCGCGCCCGACATAGCCCACTTCCGTAAATTTGGTTGCTTCAATTTTAAGGAAGGGGGCACCTGCGAGATCGGATAAGCGTCGGGCGATCTCGGTTTTGCCGACGCCGGTTGGGCCGATCATTAAAATATTTTTTGGGAAAATTTCGCGCCGTAATTCTTCTCCTAGTTGCATACGCCGCCAGCGATTACGAAGCGCGATGGCCACCGCGCGTTTAGCATCATTTTGACCAATGATGAATTTATCAAGTTCTGCGACGATTTCTCGCGGAGTCATTGTTATTTGAGCTGCCATAGTTTTACCCGCTGTTAATTATGTAGTTAACTTTCGCTATCCAGTTCTTCGATTGTAAAATTTAGGTTTGTATAAATACAAATGTCAGCGGCAATGGTTAAGGCTTTTTCGACAATTTTGCGTGCGCCAAGTTTTGTATTTTCTAATAAGGCTTTCGCCGCGGCTTGGGCGAAGGAGCCGCCTGAGCCGATAGCCATTAGGCTCTGTTCTGGTCCAATGACGTCGCCAAGGCCGGTAATGATAAGGGATGCTTTGGAATCCGCCACGGCGAGTAATGCTTCGAGCCGTCGAAGGATTCGATCCGTGCGCCAGTCTTTAGCGAGTTCAACAGCAGCACGAGTCAAATTGCCAGAATGCTTTTCGAGCTTGCTCTCAAAGCGCTCGAACAGCGTGAATGCGTCTGCCGTCCCGCCAGCAAAGCCAGCAATGACCTTGTCGTTGTAGAGTTGGCGCACCTTTCGAGCATTGGCTTTCATGATGGTCCTGCCCATCGAAACTTGCCCATCACCGCCAATGACAACTTTGCCATTTCGTCTTACGGAAAGAATCGTTGTACCTCGAAATTGTTCCACACCATTTCTCCAACGCTTTTACAGTTAGAATGTAGATTGGGTTAAGAAAAGCAATTTTCAACCCTTCCAAATATTTTGTGTATCGCAAAGACTTTAGCGAGCAGGTTTTTCTTTGCTAATCCCTTGCTTTTGCGGGAAGTGTGAGTTTTGAGGCCTAGAGTCAGAATCGTCCGTTTTTGAGGAAGTGACTTGCATTTTAGGTAAAAGCGTATAAAAGTCGAATCGAGGTTGCGTTTTGGTGAAGACGACAGCGGGATGGGGGAGAGGAGGAGGGGAGGAAATTACTTTGTGATGAGGGTGGAGAAGGTAGTTTTTTAAATAAAGTATTAACGAGAAAAATAAAGCTAAACTTCCACTAACGACTATGAAAGTTAACCATCGAGGTCGGCGTCGAGGTCGCGATTGTTTGGCGTAATCCCTCGTCATTGTTGCGGAGCGGGGGACGGTAAATTATTAAATAATAATTTACCCTTATAGTAGTTTATCGTTAGTTCGACATTTTGATTCTGCTGGATAAGTTTTTTATTATTTATCCAATATTGAATTTGCTGATCTGCTATTTGCTCTGGCGTTAACGCTTGATCGTCGAGCTCTACTTTTTTGTCTTCATAAATACGGCTCAATTCTTTTTTTAACCAAGCCATTGGGATTTTGGCTTGTAATTTACCCTTTGAATTTATTATGATCTGTGATAAATCGGGCGATTGATTTTGCGCAAGTAAATAAAGCTGTCCTTGCACACTTACTTGCCCCTCTTCTGTTCCGAAGATTAAATGAGCTAATGAAACTTCCAGGCCCTGAGCTAATAAATTAATGGCTGGCGTCTGAAATTGATGGAGTTGCTGAGGATTCAACTTTAGGTGATTTTGATTTAAAGCAGTATTTATCAGATTAACCAGCGCGGCGGTGTTGATTTGAGTGAGCGAAAATTTTATGTCAAGCGGCGCTAAATTAAGGGGGGCGTCTTTAATGCTGTCAGCGTGGCTGGAAAAAGTAAATGTCGTCGTATCATTCACTGGGTTCTGTTGATTTTCCAAAATAAAATTTTTTACTTCGATGGGTTGTTCCGGCGTAAGATAATAAGTGAATTTATTTAAAGATAGAGAACGTTTCCCTTCCCACAAAGGGGTTGCATAATGTAAATCATTATACCAGGTAATATTATCCATAATTAAAATTTTATTTTGTTGTTCGGAAATGAGCGCTGATTTAATCACCGCATCCGAAACTAGTCGCTGAGTTAAGGGATTATAGAGAATTTCCAAATTTGTATCTTTTAGAACAATTTGTTCTTGCCCGTTAGCAACGTTGACGTTGCTAGCATAGATCGAGTTTTTGCTAGAATTGTTGAAACGCAAAAGTGTGGAGGAGTGAAAAGTGAAATTAGGGTCGTTGCTTGTGGTATACAGCAACGCTTTTGCGCAATGCAATTTTACTTTGTGATTATTTTTGCTAAAAATAAAAGGGCCATTGAAAATGTGTTGATTAATGGTAAATTTAATCGGTTGAGTTGTTTTATCTTCAGAATTTGGAATAATTACTTGTATAACGGCTTTTGAAGCAAACCAACCACGATCAAAATTGATGAGTTTTAAACTCACGTTATGGGATTGTGAGAGACGAGTAAGGATAGAGGAGTAATTATTTTTGAGCCAAAAACTCATGCCGAGTGGCAAAACAAGAAGAACAATGACAACAATAAGCGCCACACCAATAATACTGTTGATTAATTTACGCATTTTCCACTCCTAATCACATTTCTTCTGGGGCAGACACACCGAGCAGCGTTAAGCCATTGTGGATAATTTGCTGCACAGCGCTAATTAAGTTTAATCGTGCATTACGGAGGTTATCATCTTTAATTAAAAAACGTTCTGCATTGTAATACGTATGGAATTGATTGGCGAGTGTTTGTAGGTAGCACGCAAGCAGGTGTGGCGCGTAATGCGTGGCGCCCCTTTTGATTACCTCAGGGTAGCGGCCTAACGTAGCCAAGAGCTCTTTTTCATAATTTTTTGATAACAAAGATAAATTTTCCATTCCCTGCGATCGATCCCAATTTTTTTGGATCGTTTTTAGCTGACGAAAGACACTGCAAATGCGGGCATGCGCGTACTGGATATAATAGACGGGGTTTTCATTCGATTGCGATTTCGCTAATTCAAGGTCAAAGTCCAGGTGCTGATCCGATTTTCGCATTATATAAAAAAAACGCGCGGCATCACTCCCCACTTCATGGCGCAACTCTCGCAGAGTGACAAAAGTACCACCACGGGTAGACATAGAGACTTTTTTGTTTCCTCGATAAAGGATGGCAAATTGCACTAGCAAGATATGCAATTTTTCTGGCGCTTTCCCCAATCCTTTTAAAAAACCACGAATACGGGGAATATAACCATGATGGTCAGCACCGAATATGTCGATGATTTGGTCATAACCTTGGTTGAATTTGTGAAGGTGATACGCCACATCCGAAGCAAAATAGGTAGGCAAGCCGTTTTTACGAATCAATACGCGATCTTTTTCATCCCCAAGTGCGGTAGCGTGGAACCATTGGGCCCCATTTTTTTCGTAAACGTAGCCGTGTTTAGCTAAAAGGTTGAGCGCTTCCTGAATTAAACCTTCACGAACTAAGCAGCTTTCTGAAAACCAGTCATCGTAGGTGACACCAAATTCTTCGAGATCGTTTTTGATATCGTTCAGAATACTATCGAGCGCTGCCTGAAAAACGCAGTCAAAGTCCTCGGGCCCCAATAAGTCTTTTTGGGCAGTTACCCACGCGTCGAGGTAAGCTTCCGGGTCGGCATTTGAATCGATTTCTTCCGGTATTTTTGCCTGAATGGATTCGACGGAATGGTAGAATTGCTTGCTATATTTGTCCTTTAGCGCTTCGGCAATGTCGATAATGTACTCCCCTTGATAAGCGTTTTTAGGAAGTTCAATCGACGCCTCATAACCTTGTAAATACCGAACCCAAACGCTTAAGGCGAGAATGCCCATTTGCCGTCCCGCATCATTGACGTAGTATTCCTGATGCACCTCAAAACCCGCGGCTTTCAATAGATTGGCCACACAAGCGCCGTAAGCTGCCCCGCGGCCATGCCCTACATGCAGTGGACCGGTAGGATTGGCGGAAACGTATTCCATATACACGCGTTGACCTTTACCCAACTCGCTTCGACCATAGTCTTTTCCTGCTTTGAAAATCGAAGAAACTACAGTTTGATAACTTCCTTCGGTCACGAAGAAATTGATAAACCCCGGTCCAGCGATTTCCACCTCCGTGATTTGTGCTGAAGGAGGTAATGCTTCCACTATTTTTTTCGCCAATGCGTATGGGCTCATGCCAGCGGCTTTCGACAGTGTGAGTGCCAAATTTGTCGCAAAATCGCCGTGTTTTGGGTCTTTGGTGTGGGTAATTTTAATCACTGGCGTTACTTCAGGCTTCAATACACCCTTCGTTTTCAGTTTTTCAATCGCCTGATTTAATAATGTTTCAATCTGCTGCTTCATGCTTGATAAGTCTAGCATGTTAGGGAGGGAATGAAATCACGGTAACGTGATAAGCTATTTGAAGTTATCTTAAGCTTAATGCTTTGGATCATTACAAAATGTTACATAATTTTAATGCGTTGAAATAGAAGGGGTGTCTTAAGGAGTTAAGATTTAAATATGATAGTTTATTATTGATATGAATTTCACTACGATCGGAGGGGCAAAAAATCGTTGTGAACCACCTTTGGATGACCATAAAAGGCCGATCCACAACCCCGCTGAAAGAAGTTATGTTGGCGCTTTCCTCATTCATTGTATGACACTAATTGATATGAATGCGAGATGGGATAAATATTGTACTGAACACAGTGAAGAAAAGCCTAAATATTTCCAGAATCCGCAGTTTAATGAATTTTTACAAAGCAGTCGACTAAGGTTGGAAATAGAGGAGATGATAAAAATAAGTCAAGGTACAGCACAAGAAAAAACAACTAGAATAGTTACAAAGTTCAAGGTTGGTCAGTTGACATTAGTTGATGATCCTCTAAAGCCGCTGCAGGTTATCAATCGAAAATATCAAAGAAGAGAAAGATACAACTACGACGCTGGAGTAAGTGCTTTATATTTGAATATTTTGGAAAGAGGTCACTATTATACGTTGGAAACATTAGCTAGTATTTCAGATCTCGATGGCAAAGTTGAGAAAGGTTTTTTTTTCTCAGTGTAAGATTCCGCTTGAAAAATTTTATCAAGGAGATCATTCCTTCTGTTACCAAGATCACACTTATTTTGTTCTTGAAAAAACTAAAGTTCAGAATTATGTTCGCTCTCTCCAGCCCGAGCAAGGTGTTATTAATTCCCTAGTGGCAACCCTCGTTTATAATGCTTATGGAAAAGAAAAAGAAGAATATTGCCAATTAATCGAGAAAGAGGTCGAACGTAAAAAAAGGTTCTGTGCTCGCATCGATGGCATGATTTCTAAATATTAAAGATAAATTATCGCAAGAGATTAATAAACAAGAAATTCTTAAAACCAAGTCTTTTTTGCCAAAATTTTTGCTAACTTTTTGGGTAAATAAGGAAACTGAATTAAAAACACAAAAACAAGAAGATATAGAAAAACTTCATCGAGAGATGCGTCAAAATAATTATGATGAAGAATTTATACGATCTGAAATTGATTTTATAAAAACTAACCGAAGGAGTAATTCGCTGTTAAAATGCCGTTTGTGGCCTGGTTTGTTTTCTTCGCGGGCAGAGAAATTGATTGACGACATAAAACATGAAGCAGAAAAAGAATCAAAAAGAGCGCCCAAACGTGGATCACCCCTCCCTTCAGATACCGGACCCTTTAGGGCAATTCTTCCATGACATAGCAAAGAGAAATGCTATAATCTCCACCCATGACAGGTTCTTCACATATTCTCATCGTCGATGACGACAGTGATATTCGAGATCTTTTAGGTAAATTTCTGCGCCAGCATGGTTTTGAGGCCAGCTTGGCGAAGGATGGGAGCGAAATGCAGGCCATTTTGCTGAAGCAAGCCGTGGACCTCGTTATTCTTGACATTATGATGCCAGGAGAGGATGGTTTAACGTTGTGTTGTCAAATCCGCACTAATTCGACTATTCCCCCATTCTTATGCTCACGGCCATTAGTGAAGAGGTAGATCGTATTTTGGGTTTGGAGATGGGAGTGGACGATTATTTAAGCAAGCCTTTTAATCCGCGGGAATTACTGGCGGGGGTTAGGGCGATTTTGCGGCGTAGCCAAGGGAAGGGGGCGGGCTCCCTGAATGTCGCGGGGGCAAATGAGCGGGTCATTTATGAATTTGCGGGATGCTCGTTAGATCCTGCTGAGCGCCGGTTGAAGTCTCCCGACAGCTTAGAAATTACTTTGAGTAGTGGTGAGTTTGACTTATTGCACGCGCTGGTGCAACACTCACAACAAGTGTTAAGCCGCGATAAATTATTGGATTTAACTAAACATCACGAAGCAGGGTCTTTTGACCGCAGCATAGATATTCAAATTAGCTGGTTGCGGCACAAGTTGGGACAAGATCCCAAAAATCCCCAAATCATCAAAACCATCCTCGGTGGTGGCTATGTGTTGGCTGCGGAAGTCGTTCGAAAACAAAGACTATGATGATGCGCATTGTCGATAAATTTGCGCGCTATGTCAGTGGCAGTAGCGCTTTTGCCATTTTATGCGTCATTATTATTACACACCTTATCACCATGACGTTTTATATTAACGATAGCCGTCGTGCGCGACGCGCAGCCGATCGTGACGCGATGATTCAAAAAATTATTAACGTGATTAATTTATTAGAAGCGACACCGGTCGAAGAACGCGCGAGAGCAATTGCAGCGATGAATGACCCCGATATGAAAGCGTCTATCTCAAGCAAACCCCAATTTGCTCTGCAATTTCAAGATATTTCCTTTTGGCAAATCAATGGAGCATTCCGAAAGCAACTGGGTGCATTTGCCGTTTTAAATCTATTAACCAAAGATCAATGGTTGAATATCAATGCCACTTTATACACTCATTTTCTTTTAAGACAGTTAATGTTCTTTGTATTCGAAATCATCGCTTTTGGTTTTATTTTAATTTTAACCTGGTCTATTAATCGCTTTACTCGTCCGATTGAAAATTTTCGGCGCGCGGCCGAGCGATTAAGCATGAATTTAAATACCCAACCTGTGCCGATTGAGGGTCCGTCGGTGGTGCAAGAAGCCGCAAGGGCAATGAATCGGATGCAGCAGCGGATTCAAGATTTAATTCGTAATCGCACCCAAATGATAGCGGCGATTTCGCATGATTTGCGAACGCCCATCACCCGGATGAAATTACGTGCTCAATTTCTCAATGATTCCACGACGCGCAATGCGTTGGTAAAAGATTTAAATGAAATGGAGGTTATGATTAATGAGACGTTATCTTTTGCTCGGGATGATTTTGCTGATGATGTTAAAGTCAACCTTGATTTAGTCTCTCTCGTTTTTTCGTTGGTTGAATCCATGCAGGACATGGGATACAACATTCAATTCCACGGCCATCCCCAGCGTGTTAAAACATTGGGCCAAGCCAGCGCATTAAAACGAGCGTTTATTAATTTATTAAATAATGCTATTCGTTATGCAAAGAATGTCGACGTTTGTATTCAATGGCGCCAGAATCGAGTGAAAGTTCTGATTGAAGACGATGGTCCGGGAATTGCTGAAAAGGAATTAGAGTAGGTGTTTGAACCCTTTTATCGCGGTGAACATTCTTGCTCGCGAGACACCGGAGGGGTTGAGTTAGGTTTGGCGGTTACACGGGATATTATTTCTGATCACAATGGAAAAGTAATTTTAACGAATCGACCCAACGGTGGTTTATGCGTGACGGTGGAATTACTTTCAGAGGTTCATTAGAGTTATTCTGTTATGAGTAATGCTATTCGCTCTATTGGAATTTTAAGGTTGGGCGCTCTCGGCGATATTTGTCTTACCGTTCCATTGGTGCGCCTGTTACAAAAACATCTACCTCAGACTGAAATTTATTGGATTATTAGCCGCTCTCTTTATCCGCTAGTTGAAGGCCTATCAAACGTTAATTTTATTGTTATTGATAAGCCAAAAACCATTGTTGATTATTGGCGCTGTTATCTTCAATTCAAATCTTATTATTTTGATGCGTTGCTCGTTCCGCAAGCGACTTTTCGTTCTAATATTCTCTGTGCGTTGACCCGAGCGAAAGTTAAGTATGGCTATGGAAAATTACACAGCCGCAATTTGCAACGTTGGTTTGTTAATAAAACAGTAACCGCGAAGCCTGAGCATTTAGTTGAATGTTTTTTGCGATTTGCAGAGCCTTTTGGAGTTTTTGATAAAGAAATTGATTGGCGGCTGCCGGCAGAGGAAAGCGATCGAGAATGGGCGAAGTCCCAATTGGCGCCATTTCCAGAAAAATGGCTCGCGATTTGTCCTAGTGCTAGTAAAGTGGAACGTAATTGGTTGAGTGAACGTTATGCCGCAGTGGTGAATCAATTAAACAAACAGTGGGATTTTAATGTGGTATTAATAGGGGGAATAAGTTCGTTAGAGAAAAAAATGGCTCAAGAAATCAGCGATCAGCTGGACGCGCCTAGCCTTAATTTAGTGGGAAAAAGTTCGTTGAAACGGTTGGCTGCCTTATTGGACGAAGTAGATGTTTTATTGTCTCCAGACACAGGGCCTTTACACATCGCTCAGGCAATGGGGACGCCGGTGGTCGGGTTATATTCAGTAGCCCCGCCAGAAAAAACGGGCCCTTATTTTTCTCAACGATGGGTCGTTAATAAATACCCTCTTGCGGTAAAAACAATTTTAAAAAAAGATCCGGCGAAGGTGTCATGGCACCAGCGGGTGCATTCGTCTAACGCGATGAAATTAATTGAAGTAAGTGAAGTGGTTAATAAGTTAAACGAATTGTTTTCTGAATTATTTTTTAAGTGTGATTGAGTTTCTGCTGGCATTTTTTATTTAATTAGTCGATCAAAAGCGAAGAGGCTTTGGTCTTTGTTGCGAACACGCCGTCAACCCATCCATGAGAGCTCGGAAGACGTTATCCAGGCGGCTTACGGTCTGTAGAAAGACCAAAACCTCTTTGCTTTCCGTGCTTTTAGAAAAGTTGGTTCAATGAATATTGAGGTTTTATTGATAACGTTCAACAATGAATTTTTTTATTAAGGGATCGACGGGTTTTAAACCATTTTTATCTTCGTATAAATAATGATGATTTACTAAATAATTAATGGCGCTTTTTGTGCTGGAGGGGGTAGTTTTACTTTGTCGAGAAATAATTTACTGTTGGGGTCGTTGACAGCGTTCAAAAGGGCCATGGTGGTAAACCACTTTCATTCGATTGGTGTTTAGAGGCTCTAAATCTGGAATAATTTTCCCTCTATTTTCAACTAAGGCTTCTTCCCAACCGTGGTTGACATTGGACACGGTGGGCTTTTTGCTGTAATCCCAAAGTTTGTCGCAAAGCAAATTTACATAATAAGGATGTAATTCGCTTATGGTTAGAATAGCAGAAATCACTTCGTCAGGTAATTGGCTATGCCATTGTCGTTTGGTTGCTTTTTGAATACGTGCACTGAAATGGATCTCGTTGATTCGGTTAAGAATGATTTTGTTGCATAGCATGTAGAGCGGTTGGTTTTTCTCGTCGAAAATTTTATTTAGCATTTTGCGTGAGCTGCCAGAGAAAATGTAACTGACATGTTTGGAATGTTGCGCGACGGATCGGATGGCAGCTCGGATTTTGTTGGTTTCATCTACTTTTAAGACATCTTGAAATTCATTAAAAAATAAAACCATTCGTTTTTTGTGCTTTTTAGCAAATTTTATCAAATTTTTCGAGCCATTCGAGAAGATCTACAAGCTGATCAATGGGATTCGATAAAGATTTTACAAGCTCTGTACGAATATTAATATGTCCCGATTTCACTCCTATCGAGACGGATTTAAAACATTGATCAATCACTTTTATTGTTTTTTCGTAATTAGCAACTTTGTGACAAATATCTTCTTTGTAAACAACAGAAAATAAATGAACCCACGCGAATAAGTACTTTCTAAAGTTAGCGAGTGAGTAACCAGGCTCGTTTTTCCATATCGTCTTAAGCGAGAATAACGATATGTTGGTTTTTTTCTACATTATTCAACAATTGCCGCTTTTCGGATTCTTGGTTACAGAAGCTCTCTGAGGAGGGCACTTTCGTAGTGAAATAGGGCATGATTGCATTATAGTTTATGTTAGGCATAGTATACACCTTACTTTTGGGTGCGTCTTCAGGATGCGATTAGAAGTGTAGGTTTTCTATACCACCTTGCGGGCCCAGTGGCTAAGTAACCTAATGAAAAGTGCCCCTCCTTAAAGAGGGCGTTATAATGCGCCAACATAGAGTTTCTATTTTTAAAAAAAGGAGCAGGGCCATGAAAGATATTAAAATACTTGGTGTTGGTATTTATTGCAAAAGGGGTTTTTCAACTGTGTGGGATTGATGAGTGGGGTAAGGTGATCCACACGAGAGGGGTTAGGCGCTCAATATGTGTCCACTGTGGCAAGGCCTTAAGGTGGCTTGTGTGGTTGATAGAAGCGTGTGGAGGCGCGAACCATTGGTATCGGGTTCATGGG
>NZ_CAJRAM010000108.1 GCF_907164965.1 Coxiella endosymbiont of Ornithodoros maritimus | reverse complement strand
AAAGCCGTGGTAAAAACCAATGAGGATTGTCAACGGGTACAGCGCAGCCGGGGGGGATTTAACGGCGCTGCCGGTTTATGCGAACGGGGAGGGACATTCATCAATTTCATCTGTTTCTGGCAAGTTGTTGGTGTTTATTGGGTTAGTTCCTCCACAACACGCGAGTGAGAATAAGGAGGTCTTGTCGCGGATTAGTAAACGCGGCAATGTGATGTTAAGGACGTTAAGGTAAAACCTGAGGTTGATGAGGCTAATTCATGCGGTGGCTCGGTGAAGCCGCATATACGTTCTTTTCGTCAAAACTGATTGTTGACAACAACCCTGGGGCCATATACGTATAGACCAAAGCAGAATACGGGAAAATAATGATCTCGTCTATCATCCCCGTATTTCACTGCGCTTCATACAGGCTATTTGTTGAAAACCTATACTTTTAATCGCACTCGCGTTTTCAAGGTTAGCCTTGCCATTCTCGCCTGCGCGGATACAGGTTTTAAGCTGTTTAGGTCTTTGCCACAGTGGGTAATGGGTAATGATATGGATTTTATAAACGCAAAATTTCCCCTGTTATTGCATCGCGTATGGGTGTGGGGCGATGGGTGTGGCCAAGGGGACCTTCTAAAATTTTATCGATTTTGTTGCCGAATACCATGCGAAGAATTTTTACATCGCGGATGGGAGGCTCCCCTTCTTGGTTGGCGCTGGTGGAAATTAAGGGGACTGCGAATCGTTGGCAAAGGAGTTTAGCAATGGGATGTGCGGTGACGCGGATAGCGATCGTTGAGTGTTGGCCGGTTATCCAATGAGGCACTTCTTTGCTGGCAGGAAAAGTCCAGGTGAAGGGCCCTGGCCATGTATGGAACACGCGCGCCAATGCTTTAGGATCGATGGGCTCGGTGAGCGGTTCGACTTGCTTCCATTCGGAAGCGATGAGAATGAACCCTTTTTTTATCGAGCGTTTTTTAATTGTTAGTAATTGAGCGACAGCATCGTGATTGAATGGGTCGCAGCCTAGACCGTAAACGGCTTCAGTGGGATAAGCGATTACTCCGCCTTGGCGTGAGCATTTAACCGCGTCGTTGATTGACTGGATATAATCGTCCATGTTTATAACTGAGTTTGTAGATTTTCATCCACCTTTTTTAGCGTTTCACGTTTTGCCATCCGTTGTTGCACTAACTTTTGTGCGATGGTTTTATCCTGGAGGGCGATAATTTGCGCGGCTAAGATGGCTGCATTTTTCGCACCCGCTTTTCCAATCGCTGTGCAAGCAACGGGAACACCGCCTGGCATTTGTACTGTTGATAATAATGCATCTAATCCGCCAAGACTGCCACCTGCCATTGGCACGCCGATTACTGGCTTGAGGGTATGTGCAGCAATGGTACCAGCGAGATGGGCGGCGAGGCCTGCGGCTGCGATGAAGACGACGCAGCCGCGGTTGTCAGCATTTTCTACGAATTTGACAGTTTCCTTGGGAGTGCGATGAGCGGAAAGAATATGAGCTTCAAAAGGAATACCCAACGATTTTAATTCGGTGAAAGCCGTTTCCATGGTGGTAAGATCGCTGTCGGAGGCCATTAAAATAGCCACTAAAATTTTGTTCATCGATTTATCTCCGTAGTTATTCGATAGTGATCGTATATTTTGAATTAATTAATCATTTTGCTACGAATCGGGCGGATTCTTTTAAAGCGGACATGCCATGCACTCATCCCTGAGAGTTGGGCTTGGCGGCTTACAGTCCGCTTAAAAAGGCCCACCACCCGCTTGATGGCTGTGCTTTTATTCATGCTTTAAAGGAAGATTAATTATTAAGTAATGATTCATCTCCATCATATGCTTCTACAAAGTTACAACTCTTTTGGGGGCATACTTTTTCTGTGCCGTGACTTTTTGTTGTTTTTATCGATAAAATAGGCCAGCTGCATTTGGGGCAGACTTCGGCAACGGGTTCGTTCCACATAGCGTAGTTGCAGTCGGAGTAACGGGCGCAGGAATAAAAAATTTTGCCGCGACGAGATTTGCGTTGTAGGATGGTGCCTTTTTTACATTTTGGACAAGTTACATTGGTGTCTTTTGGTTTTTCTAAGGGTTCCATGTATTTGCAATTAGGATAACCACTACAACCGATAAATTTTCCGTAACGCCCCATTTTTATAATTAAATTGGATTGACACTCTGGACACTGCCGCCCTTCGAATACGGATTGAGCTTCAGGCGCAGTTTCAGTGAGGTTGCGTGTATAATCACAATCGGGATAAGCCGTGCAACCGATAAAACGCCCGCGCTTACCTAGCCGGATGGATAATTGAGCGCTGCATTTTGGGCATTTTTCATCAATTTTTTCTTGCGTCACATCGCTACGTTTAACTGTTTTTTCTGTGAGGTCAACCAAATTTTTAAACGGTGACCAAAAGGTTTCTAAAACGGGAATCCACGTTTTTTCACCGCGGGCAATATCGTCGAGTTCGTCTTCTAATTTAGCGGTGAATGCATAATCAACGTATTTAGTAAAATAATGCGTAAGGAAACGGTTAACGATGCGGCCAACATCAGTGGCAATAAAACGTTTATTATCCACATCGACGTATTTACGGTTTTTCAAAGTCGCAATAATGCTGGCATAAGTAGAAGGTCGGCCGATGTCGTATTCCTCAAGCGCTTTTATTAAACTGGCTTCGGTGTAACGAGGTGGAGGTTCAGTGAAATGTTGCTCGCTTTTAATTTCATTAACATCAACGGTTTGACCTTCTTCCAACGATGGAAGCATTTTACTATCGCTTTCTTCTTTTTTCTTGTCATCGAAAGTTTCTTGATAAACCGAGATAAATCCTGGTCTTACAATGGTTGAACCGTTAGCCCGAAAAATCGCATTGGGAGCCTTTAAATCGACGGCCACGGTGTGTAAAGTCGATTCGATCATTTGACAGGCGATCGTTCGTTTCCAAATTAAGGTGTAAAGTTTTAATTGATTACTGTTTAAATATTCTTTTAAATTTTCGGGAGTGCGAAACGCCGAGGTAGGACGAATAGCTTCGTGCGCTTCTTGCGCATTTTTTGATTTGGTTTTATAAATCCATGTTTGTTCCGGTACATTTTCTTGGCCGTATTTTTCTTCGATTAATTGACGGATTTCTTGTAACGCTTCAGATGCAAGCCTGACAGAATCAGTTCGCATATAAGTGATTAAACCCATCGCGCCTTCTTCACCGAGATTAACGCCTTCATACAATTGTTGAGCGATTTGCATCGTTTTTGAAGCAGAAAAACCGAGTTTGCGTGCGGCTTCTTGTTGCATGGTTGAAGTAATAAAAGGGGACGCTGGATTTCGTTTTCGTTCGCGCTTAACGACTTTAGCAACTGTCAATTTTCCGTTGGCAGCTTGCGCAATGGAATCGCGTGTTTCGTGGGCTTGTCTTTCATTAACAATTGAAAACTGTTCGAGCTTTTCGCCTTGTAATTCGATTAAACGCGCGTCAAAAGACTGTTGTTGCGCGTGACAGTCAGCATGTATAGTCCAATATTCCTGACTTTTAAAATTCTCAATTTTAATTTCTCTTTCGACGATCAAACGAAGTGCGGGACTTTGTACGCGGCCGGCAGATAAACCGGGACGAATTTTTTTCCATAGCAATGGCGACAGATTAAAACCGACTAAATAATCCAATGCGCGTCGTGCTTGTTGTGCGTTCACGAGGTCCGTGGAAATATCGCGCGGATTTTCAATGGCATGTTGAACGGCTTTTTTGGTAATCTGATGGAAGATAACGCGTGAAAATTTTTTGCCTTTTAAACTATTACGGCTTTCCAGCATTTGTTTGACATGCCAGGCAATGGCCTCTCCTTCGCGATCGGGGTCGGTGGCGAGATATAAGTTATGGCAAGGTTTGAGCGCTTTGGCGATAGCATCCATGTGTCGAATATTTCGCTCAATGGCTTCATAATGCATTTTAAAATGATCGTCGGGATCGACGGTACCTTCTTTGGGAATAAGATCGCGCACGTGACCATAGGAAGCCATGACTTTAAAGTCTTTGCCTAAATACTTTTCTATCGTTTTCGCTTTGGCAGGCGATTCGACCACGACTAAAGATTTAACCATGATTAATGTACACCACCTACTGTGTTGTCATCAAGAACCAGCAGTTCCATGCTGGCTAGGGCTTCTTTCTCACTGAATTGATTAAAAAGAACCATTAAGGTCACCCATTTGAGAAGACTTACGTCAATTCCTTCACAGGAAAGTTCAAGGGCTTGATTGATAACGAGCTCTCGGGTGTGAGGGTTAAGTATCGCCTGTTGTTCCAAGGTGATTAGAAATCGCCGACACTCGATATCTAATAAGTCGCATTCGTAATCGCTGAAAACACGAAATGAGTTTTTTTTGGGGAGTTGCATGGGTTCGCGAGCTGAGTAGGAGAGGTTATTGAGCCAGCTCAAGGCTTGGTTGATGACAGTGCGGTGGAATCCGAGTTCTTCTAATTGGACCAGAAGTTTTTTTTCTCCTAAATCCAGGGTGCAATTTTCTTGCATATGGTTTTTAAATAAATACATTAATACGTTTAATACACTTTCGTCTTTCATCACTTCACTCGTATAACACCGCCAGGTGTTGATTTAAGGACCTTAGAATTCTATTCTTAACAATAACGAGGCTACGATGGAAGCCGAAAAGCCACTTCGAGCGATCAGTTGATCCATGGAAGTGACCTCAAATCCGATGCACTCTAACAGTTTGTGTTCATTCTTATCAAGTGTTTGAATTGGAGCGCTAGCACCCGTAGCCTTAGTAGCCCAATTCTGCAATAATATCCCCTATAGAATCAACTAGTTTAGCGCCCTCTTTGGTGAGAGCATGGCACCCCTGGGAAAGGGGATTTCGGATTGACTCTAGGATGGTGAAAACTTCTCAGTTCTGTTCGGCGGCTAATTTCGCGGTAACCAGGGAACCCGAGCCGACGAGGGTAGCTTCCACAACGAGCGTGCCGAGGCTTCTTAACCCACTGCTGATGTAAAAACACAAGCTTGAACGAGTTTCTCTGCCATTTCTTGTGCGATTTCGCGGCCGGTGACGGTCGGATTACGGCTACCAACGATGGCAAATTGTGGCTGATTTAATATTAAAGGATTCCGGATGATGTAGAGTTTTTTGGGCGGATTGCGGATTTCCTTCAATAAAGTAGGGTAAAGAGGGATGATCGAGCGCCAAAATATCGTGATTCGACGCTTTCGTCCATTCTGAATCTAATTGAGAATTAGGTATGGTGAGAAAAATAATAGTACATTGCAGGTGGGTTGCAATACAGTGACAATAAAAGGTTAGCCCGTATGCAGCGAAGCTGACGGATCGTTTAGGCAGGCACGTCATGAACTCGTCCTTGAGAGCTCGGAAGCCGCCGTCCGAGCAGCTTGCGGTCCGCCCAAACGATTCGTCGGCTTCCCTGGCCGTGTTTTTTTGGATGGGTTGATTTCAGCAAAAGCTCTTGGATTTTGCTTTCTTTATCCAAGGAAACTTAAAATTAATAAAAGTTGAGATTTCATGTCGCTTAAAATCGTTTTCGCCGGAACGCCACAATTTGCTGTCCCAACGCTTCGCGCGTTGATTGATTCTTCTCATCGCGTCTTAGCCGTATATACGCAACCAGATCGTCCTTCCGGGCGAGGGCAAAAAATCATTGAAAGTCCGGTTAAAGAAATAGCTAAACTAAATAAATTACCTGTTATCCAACCTTTTTTGTTACGGGATGAGATGGAGGAAAAAAAATTAATTGCAATGAATGCAGACGTAATGGTTGTGGTGGCGTACGGGTTGATATTGCCTAAGAAGGTATTAAATGCTTTCCGGTTAGGGTGTGTGAATGTTCATGCTTCATTGTTGCCTCGTTGGCGCGGTGCAGCTCCTATTCAGCGTGCTATTTTGGCGGCCGATCGGGAAACTGGGATTAGTATTATGCAAATGGATGAAGGGTTGGATACTGGCAATGTGCTTGCTAAAAGCGCGTGTGCTATTTCATCTGAAGATACTGCGGCTGATTTACATGACCGTCTTTCATTGATCGGTTCGGATTTGCTGTTGGAAACATTAGCTAAATTAGAAAAAGACGATATTCAATTAGAAAGACAAGACGAGGCATCGGCTAACTACGCATCGAAGATTCAAAAGCAAGAGGCGCTGATTGATTGGCAAAAATCGGCGGTGGAAATAGCGCAACAAGTGCGCGCATTTAATCCGACGCCCATCGCATTTACTTATTTTGAAGGTCAGGCGATGCGGATTTGGCGGGCGACGGTTGTCGATGAAAAAGTGGATTTTAAGCCAGGGGTTTTGGTTGACGCCGACAAGAAGGGTATTTCTATCTCAGCGGGGAGCGGCATTTTGCGGCTCCATCAGTTACAATTACCGGGTAAGCGGGTTTGTTCAACCGGCGATTTTATTAACGCCCATGGCTATAAATTAATTTCGGGTAAAACCGTTTTTGGTTGAGAGAAGATTAATATGTCGGATGAAGAAAAATTAATTATTTTAGATCGCGATGGTGTGATTAATTACGATTCGGAAAATTATATTAAAAATCCCGATGAATGGATTTCTATCCCTGGCAGTCTTTCTGCGATTGCCCGTTTGAATCAGGTTGGATACCAAGTTGTCATTGCTACGAATCAATCAGGCGTTGATCGCGGTTATTATTCGTTCGATATGCTCGAAGCGATTCATGAAAAAATGCGCCGTGAATTGGCGAAGGCGGGTGGTCGAGTGGCTGGTATTTATTTTTGTCCCCATACACCCCAAGCTAATTGCCCGTGTCGAAAACCTAAGCTAGGATTGCTGGATTTGATTGCTGAAGATTTCCCCCAAAAATTAAAGGGAAGTACATTGGTGGGGGATAGCTTGCGGGATATACAAGCCGCGAGAGCGGTGGGATGCCTGCCCGTTTTAGTAAAAACAGGTAACGGTGAAAAAACGGTAGCTAACGGCGAAGGGTTAGAAGATGTACCTATTTTTAAAGACTTAAGTGATTTCGTTAATGATTTCACCCGAAAATCGCCATAGTTTTCGACGACGATTTCTTCCCAATTCATATTACTGACTGCAGCTTGTGGAGGACCCTCCCATAACCATTCGTCCAAAATCATAATGGAATCGCGCTTTCCGCAGGCCACCAGCTCAACGTCTGTGTGGGAAAGATTTTTCACTCATTCTGTTAATTGAAACTCTTCCGCTTTCTTACACACGCTCTCGCAAAAAAATACACCTTGCACTTTGCCTGGTACAGTACCGTGAGTGCAAGTTTCGTTTTGTTCCTTCTGTGTCACATGCAATCCCTAAACGGATATTTTAACATAGTCGCTCCCAAAAGGAAGATAGTAGAATTAGGGGTTTGAACTAGCCTCCTTGCACAATTTGTAGTTTGATTTGATCATTTATGTTCCTTCTTTGATTGTTTATAATGGTTCAAATTAGAGAACGTAAGAGCCTCACGGTAATCGGGTCACAGTTTGAGCAAAGGATGCGGCCCCTGCATGGGGCAGCAGGCACGATATACCAGTACGCGTCATCCCCCCGTCTTGGCCGTGAAAGTACTGCATTCTTTAACAACCTCGAGGACGGTTTTGCGGGAGAAAAATAGGTTGATCATGATAAACAAAAATCAAAGTAAATTGAAATTACCTAACGGGGGCGATCGGTTGTTGTTGCATTCTTGTTGTGCGCCTTGCGCGGGCGCTATTATGGAAAAATTGGCGGCGTCGGGAATTGATTTTACCATTTTCTTTTATAATCCCAATATTCATCCCGAAAAGGAATATCTGATTCGAAAGAATGAAAATATTCGTTTCGCCGAAAAGCTTGGCGTTCCTTTTGTCGATGTAGATTACGATCGCGATAATTGGTTGGCGCGAGCGAAAGGGATGGAATACGAGCCCGAGCAGGGGTCGCGTTGTACGATGTGTTTTGATATGCGTTTTGAGCGCACAGCGCTCTATGCTTATGAAAATGGTTTTCCCATTATTTCAAGTACTCTTGGAATTTCGCGTTGGAAGAACATGGATCAAATCAATGAATGCGCCGTTCGAGCGGCGAATAAATACCCTAATATGTTTTATTGGACTTTAAATTGGCGCAAGCAAGGCGGTTCGCAACGCATGATTGAATTATCCAAAGAAGAGAATTTTTATCAACAAGAATATTGTGGCTGCATTTATTCTTTGCGAGACACCAATCGCTGGCGTCTTAAAAATGGACGTTCGCGTGTTGAAATCGGTCTGAAATTTTATGGGAAAAACGAACCCTCGAAAATTAGCCAATGATTATTACTTTAATTGCCGCGATGGATAAAAATCGACTGATTGGTCGGAATAACGAGCTGCCGTGGCATTTGCCTCCCGATTTAGCCCATTTTAAATCGATTACGCTTGGCAAGTCGATTGTGATGGGCAGACGAACTTTTGATAGCATTGGGAAACCTTTGCCTCACCGCCGAAATATTGTCATTACGCAGCAAAAAAATTTAATTATTGGGGGTTGTTATATTTTCTATTCTTTAGATGACGCACTGAGCGCACTGACCAATGAGCTCGAAGTAATAATCATCGGTGGCGCTCGCATTTTCAAAGAGGCGTTGCCGAAGGCCGATAAAATGATCTTGACTATCATCGATCATTCTTTTGAAGGCGATGTTTATTTTCCTAAATGGAACGATAAAGAATGGAAAATTACCTCACAAATTAAACACGAACGGGAGGAAAAAAATCCTTATCCTTTTCAGTTTTTAGAATTAAAACGGTTATACGGAAGAAATTTTTAACTGAATTATACGCTCTAAAATTGTTATCGATCTAGTTTGGAATATTTTTCTTACTGAGTATTGTTAGGCTTTTCAGCATTCTCGTTAAATAATGAATTAGGAGAATTAGAAGCTGATGCTTGATTCTCGCTGACGTTACTTGCTTCTTCACTCTCAATTTCTATTTCCGAACCAACCGCCTCAGAATCAATTTCTACAGCATTTTTTTCAGGGAAACACTTTGCGTTGTTTATCGTGTCAATTAATTTTGTAGAGCTAATGTTGCAAGCGGCTACCGCCATGCCAACAAATAAGCTGATAATAATAGGATTCAAATTTGAAGCAATACAAGCGACAAAAACTATTTGCCATATAGCGCCCGCAACGGCGCCGATGGTGCTGTTTAAACCGAGGGTGCCTGAATAAGTTTTTTTAAAAATTTTTCCACTGACCACGCATCAAAGCTAACTTTCCAAACTCGATAAGGTTAAACTGAGTTAACCCTTCAAGTAAACTGGTGAATACACTGGCGAAGTAAGCCGCTTTTGGGCATGACATTTTCAGTTTATCTCGTCCCAGGTTTATACTCCGAGTTGCTGACCGCGATCCCAGGTATAAATAGCCAGTGATAAGGCGATGGTATAGATAAGCGCATCTTTCATTAGTTCGGGTTCTTTTTTCCATTTATACAAACCGATAAGGAAAAAAATTATAGCTGGCAGGAATGTCGCCCAAATTTGCTGACCAAACTATTGGCTATTTACATCGTAATTTTCATCATTAGTTTCTCGTAATAACCAATTCATGGATTCGCAAGAGAAATAAGTCCAAATACAATCCCGAAAAAAATTTAAAAAAACTTGCAGGCTCAAGCTTTTATTATTTTCATAGACATCAAGGGTTGAGTTCCATATCGGCCGAGATCTGGTCGTATTAATAGTTTCCGGGTTCAATTCCGGTTCAACGGTCACCACGGTTTCAATTTCGTTATTTCTTTGATCTTGGTCGACAACGGCTTGAAGAGAGGTAGAAGCTTGAATAGATGATATCGAATTTCATTTTGAGAGCGAGATATATTTCATTCCTCTTAATTTTATCAATAAATAAAATTTTAGAAAATATAATTATAGTTATTAATGGTAAAGCAAAATCACAATTCATAGAATCATAAAAATTAAAGAAAAAACATTTCTTTTCAGTTTTTAGAATTAAAGCTGTTATAGTGAAATCGTGCAGCAATAATGACTAAGGAATTATCTAAGATTTTATAGACTAATCGATGTTCTTGATCGAGCCGTCTAGACCAATATCCTTGTAGTTCAAATGTCAAAGGCTCGGGCATAGCATCCTTAATTAGTTCATTAACTCGGTAAAGCATTTTTTATCTAATTTTTGCCAGTATAAATAATCTTCCCAGGCTTCCGGCGTGAAGGAAATTTGTATTAATCTTCCATTAATTTCTTTTTTTGCGTTTTGCCGTGTTTTAAGCGGCAAATAGATTCACAAAGGTGGGTGTGGCATTAGCTTCATTACTGAGCAGATAGGTCGTTTCTTTCAGAGCCTCAAAATCGCGTAAAGAGAGGATGACCATGGTTTCTTTATTAGGCCGTCTAATAATGGCGGGCTCGTGTTGATCGGCGGAAAGATCCAAGATTTTCTTTAGTTTGGCCCTAATTTCGGTGAAGGTTACTATGTGTACAGAGAATCTTATATTTAAAGTACTTAAATAAGTGGGTATTAACGTGAAAATTCGTTGCGTCAATAGGGGAGAGTTACATCCGCAACGCGGACTGGCAGGGCACGGAAAAGCGTTCTTTGGTTTTTAAGTTTATCGCAGTGAGCCTATAACCCCAGGTACAGCCAGTGTCGAGAGCGTGAGTATGTGGGGCGGTGGATTGACCGTTTAAAGCGGCCCAGTGACCAAAAGCAATATCCACATTATCTTCTTGGGGCTTGCGCCATTCGAACCAAGGTCTAAAGCGTGAAGGCTCTTGGCTGGTTTTTCCTTCGGATTCCAGGTCAAGACGGCCTTTGACATCACAAAAACGCATACGAGTGAATGCATTGCAAATGTAACGCAACCGATTTTGTCCTTCGAGATGCTCTTTCCATTGGGAGGGTTCATTGCCGAATAAATTTTTCAAAAAAGCGAGGTAATGAGGCCCTTTTAAAGCGGTGGAAATTTCCTCAGCACGGAGGATACTTTCTCTAACGTTCCACTGTGGCGGTAATCCAGCGTGAACTAACACGGCAGAAAGCGATTTTTCATAACGGATAAGGGGGCAGTGGCGTAACCATTCTAATAATTCTAATTTATCAGGTGATTGTAAAACGGTGTGTAAAGTATGTTCGTAAGAATCTTCGGGCATTAAACCGTAGCCCAAAATTAATAAGCATAAATCATGATTGCCAAGAACAATCAGGGGGGAAGACAATGATTTGAGAAAACGCAACACTTCCAAAGAATTCGGGCCGCGATTAACTAAATCTCCCACGAACCCGAGGCGATCTTTAGTCGAATCAAATTCGATAAGCTCCAATAATTCTTTCAACTCGCGATAGCACCCTTGAACATCGCCGATGATATATGTATTACCTGGATATTTTAAATCCACCTTTTCGCGGGAAGTGATAGCCTGAACATCCATTCCATTCTCTCGTTAATCGACTTGCATCTGCTCGCGAAGAGGTGAAGTTTCATTTGTCAGGTGGAAATAAAGCTCCGTTGCCGTGTTATGAAATAAGGCTTGAAGAAAAGACATCCGCGTGGTGTAGTCTTTGTAATCTTTCACGCCAAATTCTCGCTCGAGCACGATCCGTAAATTAGCAGTGCCATCCACAACGCCCAGTTGGGCTGCTTCTTTGCCTGTCCAAAAATCCCCAGAAAAGATTTCTTGACGATCACCGTGTAACCGATTCCCACGCCCCTGAATAACTTGGTCAATAAAATTTTGGTGCACTTTGGCCAATATTTTGTTTATTTTTTCAACATCTTCGGGCTTCACCGGTTGAAAAGGATCAAGACGGTCTTTATGATCGCCGGCTACAAACAAACGGCGAGTTATCCCGACTTTTTTTAAAGTGTCTACAAACCCAAAACCACCCATGATCACACCGATTGAGCCCGTTAACGTATCGTTGTTAACGTAGATTTTGTCTGCCCCCGTGGAAACTAAATATGCACCAGAAGCCAATTCGTCTTCTCCAACGGCCACTACTTTTTTATGATATTGTTTTTTTAATTCGATGATTTTATCGCGAATGATCGAGGCCTGAACGGGACTTCCGCCGGGAGAGTTAATTAACAAAATCACGCCTTTAGAATTTTTGTCTGCAAAGGCTTTGCTTAATTCAGGGACAACACGAAGCGCAGAAAAGGTCGTGTTCGACATGATTGTCCCATTCATTCTCACTAATGACACATAAGCGCCATCACCCCGCTGCGCTTCTAATTCCGACGCAGAAGGCGCGAAAATTAATATGGCGAATAACAATAAAATAAACATCCAACCCACAAACCGAACATTCCGCCATCGACGCTCAGCGCGGCGGTCATCGAGGATAGCTTTAACCAACGTATTTTCAACTGATTCATCATTCATCAAATTGTTTCCATTAGTGAATTATCATTAGGTTACGAGAAAGAATGCGCCAACGCAATATGTTCAAAAACGATATGTTAGTTTGAGGGTCAGGGCGTATAAAAATGGAACGTAATTAATCGCAGGGGTATAAACTGCTTTTCCGTAACCAGCATAATATTGAAAACCGAGTTCGAGCATTATGTGTTCTTTAAATATTCGATTAAGGCCTACCCCAAAAGTAGGGTTGATATGACTGCCGTTTACGAGAAAATCATGTCGATGGATGAATGCAGCGCTTGCATTAGCAAAAGCGCGAATTCCCGATTATCCTAATTGAACCATGAATTTTCCAACAAAATTGTAAGCATAGGTAAGAGATCGCATAGGGGAAGTAAGCCTAAACCGTACTTCATAAACATTCAGATCCTCAAAAAAATGCTTGTGGTGGGAAAACGAGTATAGTTCAACTCAAAAGCAAAGAGAGGTTGAACTTCATATCCGGCTACAAACCCGTAGATTAAACCTCGATCTTTTGCAACAATTGGCGCTGAGGTGGTGAGTAGAGTCATGTCATCTGGTGTGTTCCTCTTGCAACGAGTTGACTCCAGTCAGTACTTCCATAACCGAGGCTGATGGCAATGTAAAATGGATGAGCATTCCAAATGAAGGGGAAACAATTTGTCTCAGTGAGATGTGCCGGAGCGGCAGAATTTATTAAAAATAAAATAATTAAAAAAAGAATGAAACTAATTTTTAATGCATAGCGAACCTTGGATTAATGCCCTATCCCGTCAAAACCTCAGCAATCAAGCATTGCTAGGGCTTTGATTTTTTTTCCTATTCGATACTGCATTTTGCATAATTTTCATTCCAATATTGCAAATCTCCTGCACATTCACTCACGCTCACGGGGGGTTATACTTTTCACATATCTTCGAATAGGTGTATCCCATATGGAGCATGGCATTAAGGTTAGTGTAAATGTGAGGGACCGTACAATTGCCTATGCCATGCTATTGGCATCCTGTCACTAACGCTGGCGTGAAACAATGGCAAAAAGGTTTGTTTTCAGGATCATCAGGAGGAAGACTTGGATTAGGAATGCCGCATGCGCTTGCTGGAGGAAACGAATTTTTTAATAGTTGATTGAAAGGATTATTAAATGCCATTCCCTATAGCGAAAAAATGCTTAAAGAAAAAGTAATAAGGGTTGATAAAATCAATTTTTTCATTACAAAGCTCCTTTATAAAAATTAAGTTTATTAAAGTTAAGAGAATAGGTGAAAATAAGGAAAAGCTATATTTTACAATGCGGTTCCATTACTCGATTTCCCTATTGTTTCCCTTGTTCATTAACGGTCGTACCATACCTTAAAACGTAAAGTAAATCATCAATTCAGATCAGAATTAATTTTATTCCTTCATCCGCACCGCAAGCACATCGCAAGGTGCTACATTTAAATGGCGTTGGCTCGGGAGCCTAATAACTTATCCAGGCCGTGGTGGTCATGGGTGCCTACGAGACGATGAGGTCGATCTTTAATTTTTCGACCAGTTCGATCACCATGTGTTTTACCACACCGCTTAATGTGTGTTGTCTTTCAGAGGGGACCTTCACGGTATGCCAAAGTTCAGCCAATGCTTTTCGGGTGTCGGATTCGATCGTTTGTTCTAAGTTCACGTTAATTGGAATAGAAAATTCACCGCCGCAATCAACGGGTGAATGTTCTATTACATGAACGACATCTAGTGTGGCGTTATTACTTGCCGCAACTTCGGCGGCGCGGTCGATGACTTCTTGACTGCGTGGAGAAAGGTCGATGGTGGCTAATATATGTTTGTAGTGCATCTCGGAACAGGCTCCCAGTTCGTCTTTAGTTTAACATATCACTGATTTTAACAAAATCTTGTACTGTTAATTCTTGAGGCCGTAATTGTGGGTTAATTTCAAGCAACCGCCACTGCGACGGGTTTATTAATTTTTTAAGCGCATTACCAACCGTTTTTCGACGGTAGCTAAAAGATTCTTTCACAATATGACTCAGTTGATCCAAATTTTTGGCGACTGGCGTAAAATTGCGGCGAGGGATCAAGCGGATAATAGCCGACTCCACTTGGGGCGGTGGGGTAAGTGCTTGAGGTGATACGGTGAAGAGATAAGTGTTGTCGCAAAAATATTGAGCCATTACACTGAGGTGCCCGTAATCGTGACTCCCCACCTCAGCCGTAATTCGCCCGACCACTTCTTTTTGTAGCATAAAATGCATGTCTTCAATGCAATGTATTTGAGAAAACAAATGAAAAAGCAGGGGCGTTGAAATGTTATAAGGTAAATTGCCGACAACACGAAGGGGCTTATCTGTTTTTAGGGATAAAAAATTAAATTGTAAGGCATCATTTTGATGAATCGTTATGTTTTTTTGCTGATTATATTTCTTTTGCAAAAAAGCAACCAAGTCCCGATCAATCTCAATCAAAACTAAATTACCGCATTCCGTTAATAAATAATTCGTCAAAGCTCCACGACCCGGTCCAATTTCCACGAGAGTATCCGTCTTTTTGGGATGGACCGCACTGACGATTTTTTGCAAAACAAAGGAATCATGGAGAAAGTGCTGAGCAAAACGCTTGCGCACCGGCATTTTTTTCATCAGACACCCTTGCCAAACAAATGGTGCAATTGATTAATCAAATGAAATGGTAGTGATAATTGATAGTTGACACGCTTTCTGGTCGGTGTTTTTGTATTTACTCGTACCTGAGTGGGTAAATTGCCATTAATACAAACGGCCCGATCTAACTGTTTTTGCTCCATAAGCACATGTAAAGACTGCAAGATGCTTGTACTGCCTGATTTTATCTCAATGGGAATAACCTGTTCAAAGTTAAGTTCAATTAAAGGTTTTTTTTGAGAAACGTAAACCGCCGAACCAGCGCGGTCTTGCCAAGTTGGCAAGACCGCGGATGATCAACGGTTTGCGCTGTTTTGCAGTTAGCCACTCGTCGAGCAATTTAAGTGCATTTCTTTCGATAAACAATTTTGTCCCACTCTTAGAATAGAATTACCCGCATAACGGCTTTAATTACCCACTTGTGGATAATGATAGGGTCCCAAGTAAAATACACTTTCTTCAGTGGGTCGTCAAAAGAACTGGTTTTAGTAGGAAACTTATAAAAAGAACCGGTTCTTTTATGGAAGAGTAGCCGCTAATTTGACAGCGGCTAGTAGACTACTTTCATCGGCACGGTCGGTGCCGGCGAGGTCAAAAGCAGTACCGTGATCGACAGAGGTCCGAAGGAAAGGGAGACCCAAGGTTACGTTGACGGCCTGGCCGAATCCAAGTGCTTTAACAACGGGCAGACCTTGGTCGTGGTATAGCGCTAAAATAGCATCAGCGTGATGACTATGACTGGGCGTAAAGGCGGTGTCGGCAGGAAGGGGACCGGTTAATAAAAAACCTTCAGTGTTTAGTGCCTTAACGACGGGCTCAATGACGTTAATTTCTTCTTTCCCCAAGTAACCATTTTCACCGGCATGAGGGTTTAAGCCACAAATTATAATGCGGGGATTCGGGATGGAAAAGTATTTTTGTAATCCTTTTTGCAAAATTTGAATGGATTCTTTTAGTGTCGAAGGGGCTAATGAGGAAGGGACATCAGCCAATGGTATATGAGTGGTATATAAAGCGACTTTCAATTTATTTGTTACAAAAAGCATAACGGTTCGTTGAACGCCAGCGAGCTTGGCAAGCCACTCGGTATGGCCGGTAAAAGCGATACCCGCTTTGTTTATAACCGCTTTACTCACCGGCCCCGTGACCATTGCTTTATGATCATTGCGCTGACAACCCGTTGCAGCGATGTGCAAAGTTTCTAATATATATTCAGCGTTAGCGGGATTGGGTTTTCCGATTAGGCAGGGTTTTTTTAAAGGTACATGCTGTATAACTAAGTTTGATGGAAGCGTAAGCCCTAGCTTGTTAGCGCGATTTGCTAATAAATCCTGATCGGCAATAACGTAGAGCGGAACAGAAAGATTATGCTGTGCCAATTTTATTAAAATATCAGGCCCAATGCCTGCGGGGTCGCCGAGCGTAATCGCAATCGATTTCATTAAGAATCAGCATAAATATGAATATAAGCGGAACTACGCAATTGAGTCAGCCATTTTTGCAACGCTTTTTCCACTTTTTGTTGGTAAACGATTTGTTGGATTTGTTGATCGCTAACAATGTTTTTAGCCTCTTTATCCAGTAACTTGATAATATGAAAACCATTGGACGCTTGAACGGGACCAGTCACCTCGTTCGGCTTCATTTTCAATACAGTCTTAACGAACACTTGGGGCAGCTCATTAACAGAACGCCAGCCAAGATCGGCACTGCCAGGGTGCATTTTCATTCCTGTTTCAAAGCTTGAACCTTTTTGTAATTGCTTTAAAACCAGAGCGGCTTTACCCTTGGCATGATTAATTTGTGCTTGGGTGGCGAAAGCTGGTAAGGGAATAAGTATAGTCGCGATGTGATATTCCGTTGAGGCAATTTGCCCGGCATGTTGTTTTTGAAAAGCCGCGATATCAGATTTATTGATCGAAATAGTGTCTTGCAACGCTTGATGCTGCAACTTTGAAATGATTAATTGTTTTTGCAATTGATCACGAAATTCCTTATAAGAAATTCCTTCCTGAGTTAATTTTTGCTTGGTGGCGGTTTGTGATAAATGATTGGCTTCGGATATACGCACAACCGCCGCATTTATTTCACTGTTGGTGACTTTAATTTGATTGTGTTTGGCAACCTGTAATTGTAATTTTTGATCAATTAATTGATCGAGCACTTGCTTTTTAAATGTTTTCTGATCAGGCAGCGAAATTTGACGCTGCATGAATTGTTGCTTTGCAGCCGTTAACGCGTGATTGAGTGCACTTTGAGTAATAATTTCATCATTAACCACGGCTACTATTTGGTCCAAAGATTGTTCGTGGGTGGCGTTTGGGGCCGGCAAAGTCGATTGTGCAAAAGCGCCGATACTCGTGACGCTCAAAATAATTACCATTGAAGTTAATATTTTTTTCCACATAATGACTACCTCACATCATTAGAAACACGACTATTCATCGCATCCAACAAAGTTACTGTTGAAATGGGAGCCGTCCCTAAATTACCCAACCCTTTTAACTGGAGTTCAAACCCGTAAGCCGTGTCGTACTGCCTTTGTAGAGCTCCATTGGGATTGACTTTCAAACCCGCATAAGTGCGGCATATGCTGAAACTTAATGCCCAGCAACAAGTGTTATATTGTACACCGATTGAATAGACATCGGTATGGTGTTGGGTAATATTGTAATCCCAATAGCCGACAGCACTCCACTTTTTAAACAACGGCCAGGCCCCCGAAGAGATCACGTGGTTGGTGTTTTGACTGTATGCGTTCCCTGGAACAATGATTGGCGTGGATGTGACAATGGAATCTTCATTCCCGCGGACAAATAGATAACGAATACCGGCTTTTTCCCCCTCATTGTTATAGGCTAATTCAACGGAAGTGTTATTCGTTTGCCCCCAATTGGGATCCCACGCTAAGCTGCCAGTAAAAGACCAATAAGGGAAAGGATAAAAAGTAAGTTCGCCGATGATTGGCGAATAATGATAATTAGTCGGGACGCATTCCGGAGTGAGACAAACACGTTGGTTTTCAAGGTAATAAATAAATCCGACATTGGCCGTTAAAATAGGACTACCATTTTTGGCATCTAAAACTCGTGAAGTGAGCGCAAAACTCGCTTGATTAGCATTTTGCAAACGATCGTTGCCCGTAAACTGGTTTAAGGCAAATAATTGTTCAAAAGAGAACGGCAATAAGACCGTATCAAAGTTAGGGAAACGATCTTGATTTTGATAGGGGACGTACAAATAGAAAAATCGGGGTTCGAGTGTTTGAATAAAGGACCGATGACCGAGATGGAAACTGCAATCAAAATAAAGTCCTGAATCGATATCGAAAATTGGTAACAAACGGCTGGAAGTGTGTGCTTGTCCGGGCTGAAAATGCGTGATGTTATAGGCAGTGGCGTCCGCCCATAGTTGAGGAATGATGTAGCCGGAACTGAAATAAAACGGAAAACTAATACCTGGTCGCATATGAAACCGTTGTCCTCTTGGCTTATCAGGGACGAAGTCGCTACGATAGTCGAAGTTAACGGCCTCAGCGTTAAAGTTAAAATCCACATCTCCAACGATGTCAGGGTAATAACCTGTAACGTTGAAATCGGGTAACCGGGAATATTGATCTAGTGCCGGAGTTGTCCATTGACTAATTAGGTGAAGCGTTTGATACGCTTGTAACATTCCCATAAATTGCCAACGCAGTCCATTGTATTGTAAATCAATCTGATTAAGCAATTGGTTGGCAAGAGAACTGCCGCCCAGCCGCCTGCCAAGATCTTGAAAAAAATAAGGGTCAGTGACGTAATTTAAAATAACCCGTGAAGACCATTCGGAATTAAAAAGCGTGGTTTCATTCATCGAAAAAAAGACGCGCTGATTTTTAATTTTTTTGAGTTTATCCACATACGGAATAAAAGCATGGTGTTTCGCTAAAACGGGCGGCGGAAATTTACTAAGGGTGGCTTCTCGAAACTGCTGAAACACTTTGTCATTAGGGAGGTATTTTAAATAAATATTTCCACTGTTTTTGGTGATTAAAAAACGAAAAAGACTCTGCAAATTAAGCCCGCGTTCAGATATAAACTCGGGGGTTAGTGTTAAATCGTAATTGGGCGCCATGTTCCAATAAAAAGGCAAAGCAAAAAACCAACCCGAGCTCGAGCTATGCCCCACGTACGGGATTAAAAAACCCGTTTTCCGATAATTATCAATGGGGAAATTAAAATAAGGAAAATAAAAAATAGGCACCCTGCCGATATGCAAAAGCATATTATAAGCTTCGCCTCGATGAGTATTTCTGTTTAAGACAAGCGTTGTTGCGTTCATTGACCACGCTGGAGCTGTCGGCTTACAAGTGCTGTAAGTAGCATGACGCAAGGTGATTACGTTCGATGCGTCGCGTACGGTGTGTTTGGCAACGCCCCACACATCGAAGGGATATTTAAATTTATAAAAGTAAGGCTCCCCGCTATAGATGTGGTAAGCCGCATTCATTAGTGTCGCGGTTTTGGGATAAAGCGTCAGTGTTCCTTTATCGGCGACAACACATTTGTCCGCTTCGTGCAAGCGGACATGGCCAATCAAAATAATTTTAGTTACATGACCTGTTCTGCTGTCTCGATAAATATAGACTTTATCAGCTTTTACAATACGACTGGGTTGGGTGACGACAACATCTTTGCGTAAGATAGAAACGCCTTGAGCCGTGACCATGGAGGTTCCTTTGGCCGTGACGATAATAGTGGGATCTTTTGTTGTTGGTCCGGGGTGGGGGTGTTTGGTAAGTATCAATGGTTCTTTGAAGTAACCTCCACAAATGAGATTGGGTGCGGGGACCCAGCCGAGTAAATGAGCGACATACTGGTAAAAATGTCGATACGACAAACTGGTGGGTAGAGTCTCTGAGGCGCGTTGTTTTCTATCGGTAGTTTTGATAGCTTTAGCCATGCTTGCTGTCACAGCACTGCTCAGTTGCTGGAAACCACATAACAGCAAAACCAGACAATAAAAAATAAATGATTTTCCCTGCTTCATTGCGAAATTTCTTTTATTCGATGTTGGTTGGAGAATGGTAACCTCTATGAAGGGATTTGGCTACGAGGAGTTCCCGTTGAACGGCTGTGTATGATGAAAGAGCGTATTGAAAATCGTTGTCAAGAATTGGAAAGCTGGTTAAATACTGTATTGGAACAGCCATTTAAACGTCTTTCGCTTTTGCCTGGGGATGCCAGTGTGCGCCGTTACTTTCGTGTTTATTGTAAAGACATTACTTATGTCACTATGGATGCCTCATTACAAAAAGAATCTTGTGAGGCATTTATTGCTATTGCAAAAGCGTTTTACAAATTGGGTTTAAATGTTCCTGTTATTTATGCTGAAGATAAGAAACAGGGATTTTTGTTATTAACGGATTTTGGCGATCAATTATATGCGCACGCACTTAATAAAAAAACGGCCGATGAATTGTATCGACGTGCTTTTAATGATCTTTTGCGCATTCAATCGTGCCAAAAAATTGAAGACTATGATTTACCCGAATTTACGGCTGATCTTTATTATCAAGAGATGTCGTGGTTTCACGATTGGTATCTCAAAAGATATTTGAAGACTCCCTTGTCTTTAAAAGAAGAGGAAACGCTAGAGAATGTTTTTCAGTTGTTAATTAAAACAGCATCATCCCAGCCGAAAATTTGCACCCATCGTGACTATCATTCGCGCAATTTGCTTGTGGTTGCTAACCACCATCAACCTGGTATCCTAGATTTCCAGGATGCGTTGTATGGACCAGTGACTTACGATTTACTTTCTCTGTTGCGAGATTGCTATATCGATTGGCCGATTGATCAGGTAAAGACGTGGGTGTTCGCTTACCAACGCCAGGCTTGTCAAGCGGGGTTGTTAGAGGAGAAAGATGAAAAGGAGTTTCTTCGCTGGTTTGATTGGATTGGGTTGCAGCGCCATTTAAAATGTATTGGTCTTTTCGCTCGATTAAATGAACGGGATGGGAAGCCCTTATATTTGCAATATATTCCCAGAGTGATGCGATACGCTTGGGCCGTGTGCGAACGATATTCTGAACTTAAGGGACTAAAATCATTACTTGAAAAGAGATAATTATAATGAAAGCAATGATATTGGCAGCTGGACGAGGATCTCGCTTAAAACCATTGACTGATACGCTTCCTAAACCTTTATTATCCATCGGTTCTGAAAATTTAATTGAACACAATGTAAAGGTGTTGAAGCAAGCCGGAATTCATGAGGTTATTATTAATATTTCTCACCATGCCGAACAAATAGTGAGTTATTTGGGTGATGGTAAGCGATATGGTGTAACCTTTCGTTATTCTTATGAAAGAGATCGCTTATTGGGGACAGGGGGTGGAATTTTTCAAGCATTGCCTTTGTTGGGAAATGAACCATTTGTTGTGATGAGCGCAGATATTTGGTCCGATTTTCCATTTGATCGTCCTTTTGTAGAAGCTAATAATGAGGCCCATCTTATTTTCGTTGAAAATCCGAACTACCATCCAGTCGGGGATTATGCACTATCCAATGAAAGTAAAGTGATTTTCGAGGGTCCTAAGTTTACCTATGGAAATATTGCAAAGCTTCATCCTAAATTATTCGCTAATTGTCAGCCTGGAACTTTCCCCTTATCCCAACTGTTCAACGAAGCCATTTCGCGTGGAACAGTTAGTGGAGAGTTGTATCGAGGGAGATGGTTTAACGTTGGCACGATAGAGGAACTAGAACGTTTAAGGAAAGCGATCGGTTAGCCACTTTCCGATCGCCTCGATTTCGTCCTGACACACTTGATGTTCCATCGAATACTCATGCCATTCCACGGGATAGCCTAATTCTTTTAAAAGATGAGCGGCTTGCTTCCCCAAAATTATGGGTAATACAGGATCAGCACTGCCATGGGCTATAAAGATAGGGATAGATCGATTGGCCGCACTACTTTCTTTTGTCAGATGATTGGCTAACGGAAGATAGGTTGATAACGCGATGATGCCCGCTAAGGGTTTTAAATAGCAAAGCCCAGTATACAAACTCATGGCGCCCCCTTGCGAAAATCCCGCTAAAACAATTCGATCGCTTGGGATTCCGGATAAAATTTCTTGCTCAACCAATCGATTAATCGATTGCTGTGTTTGGGCAATACCATTTTTATCTTCGCGTGATAGATCCTCGAAACTGTAAATATCATACCAAGCTCGCATTTGCATATTCGCATTCACCGTAATGGGCCGAATCGGTGCATGAGGAAACAAAAATCGCAAATGCAAATTCTCCGGCAACCCCAATCGCGGCATAATATCTGCAAAATCATACCCATCAGCCCCCAGCCCATGCAACCAGATGATACTTCCAACGGCGGGCTTAGCGGAAGGGATGGTTATGCTTTCTAATGGTGGTTTCATTTCAGATGCTCACTTTTTTCAATTTGGAGGGATTTTAAACCTAATTTTCGAAAAAAGATAAAGCGCTCAAGGAAAAATTTTATAGAAATAAATATCATATAATTTTCTTTTATTAAAAAAGTGGATAGAATAATGATTCGCGCTGTGATAGACTGAATTAGTAGACCTTGATAGCTTCCAACCAGACTCAGTGAAGGAATTAATATATTTAGCAAAAGGAGAAATGTTGCGATCAGTGAGGGTAAAAAAACTTGCTCTTTGGGTTAAAGGGTTCTTGCGCAAAGAAAAAAGGACGAGGAGCCATTAAGTGTTTCTGATATAGGGAAGGTAAAGAACAACATCAAAAGAGGATGTCATTATTAAAGCGGTGTTACGTGGGAGAGTTATATCCAGAGATTTATTTTAACGTGGCGGGAGTTGGAAATCGCTGTCTTGGTGATCCAGGGGTGGCGTTATGGATCGATTTCAGAGCATTTATTTTCAGAGCATTTATCTTTATCAATTTGAACCGTTGAATTCTATGTTCAAACATTAGATTAAAATTTAATTGTAAAAATAAAAAAAGTGTTGATTGCAGCTTTAAAGAAGTTGGAGCTGAATCGTTGTTTGTCCTTTTGATTCAGAATAAGCAAGCTTGATTAAAAAGCATCCTGCCCAGTCAAGTTGAGTAATGTCAAGTTGAGTAATCATTTAAAAGTATACATTTTCTCTTAGTCTTAGTTCGTTTCCTTTGAGAATGGCAAACAAAAATGATTATGAAGGACGGCATTGCAACAGTCACTTGGCAGAACCTTCGTACTGCTGTTTATAGGGTCAATCCTAGGCTTGCTAAAGCTATTGACACCAGCTTGACTCCAACAATCAGTTTTCGCTGTATAAATTAAGTTACCCGTTTGAGGCTATTCTTATCAAAGAAGGATTATTTCATCTTCCCCTTGAGGGGGGTGAACTTGTTCCCGTCAGTCACCGAGATGTTAACAAAAAAATTCGTTCCGACCTTTCATATGCGGAAAATGAATTGTCCGCAGCAATTATCTTAAAGAATTCATACGAAGTCTTTATTAATACTCCTCGTTATACGTTGCCAATAGTTGTTTTAACGCTGGGGACTTTTTCTGCTTTATGGAGACAATTAGATCTTCGTCCAACCTTGCCATTCGATTAAGGTTTTTAGCCATTCGATTAAGGTTTTTAGCGTGACTGCCGGCGCTCGCAGCATTTTTATGTTGGCAAATATCGGTGACGCTACATTCCATAAAAACTTAAAGAGAGATTTCAACGTTAATTCTCTAGCGCCCAAAAATTTAGTTGACCAATGGGAAACTTTTAAGGCTATCGCTGAACACGAAAAATCTAAATGGAGTTTAGTGTTGATAATGTCGGGTGTGTGGATTGAAAAAATGAGAAAAGATCCGCGATGGCAAGAGTTCTATTCAATATTACAAGAGTTCTATTCAATATTACTTGAAAACTCTTGGATTGCTTCTAGCTATGAGCGAAATCAAATGTTTTATCAATATGCGTTTCTCGCGCACAAGATCACCATAACTTAAAACCAAATCCGTATTTAGCAGATACTGCTCCACCTTTTTTTCCACTAATGTTTGGCGTATTATCTGGCTTTAGGCTTGCTACTGATAATTCTATGGGTCCTCATAGAGTTGATACAAAAAATCTATGTAGCAAGTTATAGTCTAAAAAAATGTGCGCCTATTCTTCTACATCCCGCTCATTTCAATTTAAAGGGTGAAGTTTGAGCTCCCGGTTACTATTCTTTACAATTTCCTACAACCCTTCAATTTTCGCCAAGATCCAGGAAAATGTCAACAACTCTCTATGACCTTAGAGAATTAATATATTATGGATATCTTTTTAGAGGAACTCGTTAATAAAAGGTTAAATTTAGATGGAACGATTGCGGATAAAATACCTCAGTTTGTTAATTACGAGTATTTTCATAGCAAGCCTGACCCGCATGCAGCTATTCATTTAACAGATGAAATGATTATTAATTATCGTAATCTAACGAATTCGTTGTATCCCTATTCCTCTACTGAATTCGCCAGTAATGGAACCTTTCTTAGAGGATGTTGTCAGGATATCGCAAAAGAATGGTTAGTCGTTATAGCATGCTCATCATTCAAGACACAGTGGTGTGCGAGGACGCATTGATATATCATTTCGTCATGAAAAAATTATTATTAATAATAAGCCTTACTTTTTTCATGGGTGGGTGTGGTTCGAAAGGGGCTTTATATTTACCGTCGGGGGCGGCCCAGAGTCAAGAGTTGGATTCCAATGAAAGTTAACTTTACTAAGATGCAGGGATCGGGCAATGATTTTGTGGTCATTGATGCCACAGAAAACTCTTTTCAATTAACGACATCGCAAATTCAAAAAATGGCAAATCGGCGGTTTGGGGTAGGTTTTAATCAATTATTAGTGATCGAACCGCCCAAAAATGATTCAGTTGATTTTCATTTTCGGATCTTTAATTCCGATGGAAGTGAGGTAGGGCAATGTGGGAATGGCGCTCGTTGTATTGCGCTTTTCATCCGAGCTCATCAATTAAGCGATCGAGAAGAGCTGCGCATTTCTACCCTCAACGAGGTATTAGAATTGAAAATCCAACCCGATGGTAAAGTATCCGTAAAAATGGGCGTTCCGCGCTTTGAGCCTACAGAAATTCCTTTTATCGCCTCCGGTGTAGCCAATTTCTATGACGTTGCTCTGGATAATCAAATAGTAAGGCTGGGTGTAGTCAATATCGGAAATCCCCATGCGATAATTCCGGTAGAACGTATCAATGCCAAAGAGGTAAGTAAGGTTGGAGCCCGTTTAAGTGTGCATGAGTGTTTTCCGGAAGGTGCCAACGTAGGTTTTATGCAAGTCATCGATCCTCAAAATATTCGACTGCGCGTTTACGAACGGGGGACGGGTGAAACCTTGGCTTGTGGCAGTAATGCTTGCGCCGCCGTAGCGGTAGGACGTCGTTGTGGACTGCTCCAAGAGCGCGTGGTCGTTAGTCAACCTGGGGGGAGCCTCACCATCGATTGGCAAGGACCGCTAACTCCGGTCACAATGACAGGGCCTGCAACCACCGTTTTTTGTGGTGAGTGGCTGGATTAGTCGCCGTGTACTACCCTTAAAATAATCTTAAGGAAGATTAAGAGCATTATTTTTTCCTCTATACATGACGAAAGCAGTTCAGTTGATGAAATAGTGAGAAAAGCTGCTGAG
>NZ_CAJRAM010000107.1 GCF_907164965.1 Coxiella endosymbiont of Ornithodoros maritimus | reverse complement strand
TTGCTTCAATTAAAACAAACCTTTCCATTAATTCCGCCTGCTCAGAAGATAAATTCATCGCTTTCCTTCGTGTACGGGGAAATTTTTAATCAAATTTCTGCTTGAGAGTTTCGGAGTTTGGTATAGAATGTGTGAGTTTTTAGTCAGCACTCTACGGCTGTGAGGAGGCAGAAATGGCGGTATCGAAAGCGATGAAAACAAAGACAACTGATCTTGGTTTTTCGCCCTATAAATTAACGCGGGGCGAGGAATATATGAACGGAAAACAGCAGGAACATTTTCGGAAAATTTTGTTTGAATGGAAAAAGCAGCTGATGGAAGAGGTCGACTCTACGGTTGTACATTTGAAAGAAGAAGCCAACGTGTATGCAGATCCGCTGGATCGGGCCAGCCAAGAAGAAGGATTTAGTTTAGAACTCCGCACCCGTGATCGTGAACGAAAGCTGATTAAAAAAATTGAGCAAGCAGCAGATACGCTTGATAACGGTGATTATGGTTTCTGTAAAGATTGCGGAGCCGAAATCGGCATTCGTCGATTAGAAGCGCGCCCTACAGCTACCAAATGTATTGATTGTAAAACTTTTGAAGAGATTCGCGAAAAACAATCCGGTGGATAAACTTTTCATTTGTAACTTACGCGTGCCTGCGCAAGTCGGTATTTTGCGTCACGAAAAAGCAAAAAAACAGATTCTTGCGATCGATATTGTTTATCATATCGATGCAAAGCAGGCAGCGTTATCGGATGAAATTCTTCATACCATTGACTATGCTAGCGTTCGCAAAAGTCTCATCCATTTCCTAAACGCACATCGATTCAATTTAATCGAAACATTAGCCGAACGATGCGCCGATTTTTTATTAACGCGCTTTAAGATGACTTGGATACAACTCAGCATCACTAAACCCTCTATTTTTGAAGATGCAGATGGAGCGGGCATTATCATTGAACGGACGTCCTCATAATACTAAATATCATCAACAGAACAATTGCGCTACAAAGTAAAATGAAATCCCGAGCCCCAATGTGTAACGCGTTGGTGACACCCGCTATACTGCTTGTACCTGCCATTTGTATGGCGCCTGACGAGGCGGCCGCTGTCCCTGTCATTTACTGAAAAAGATAGAGTGAGCCGCTAATAACATTGGGATATATTAAGCCAATGCCAATGACGCATGCCAATGACGCAGAATATAATGGGGTAATGACAGAAAAAGCGGATAAGCCATTAAAAGCACAGCTTCTAAAGCCAGTGCTATTCCCACCATCAGCACAATCAATGCGTCTACAAATACCAAATGATCGCTATCAAAAAATCTTATCAATCGTGTAGAAAGAAAGTTTTCCACAAAATACCCAATGGCCAGCAGTGTAATAATAGTACCGTATTGAGCGGCATTCAGCTTTAATCCGTTTTGGAGAATAAAAGGAGAAATTTACAAATAAAGAATTTGACAAGCGTAGGTCATGATAATACACACAACGTATTTGATATAAATGGGATGTCTAAGTAGTAATTTACAATTGCTGAGCAAAGCGCCCATTTTAAAAGTGAGCGATTCGCTCTTTTTTGTTTCTGGAAGCAAAAAGAAGATGGCCAATAAAATTAAACCCGAGTAAAAGGGCAAAAAAATAAAAATCGAATACCAACCCAGCCGATGTTAAATATAGCCGCTGATAAAAGGTGTAATCGTTGGAGGCAGGGAAGCCGCCATAATTAAAAGGGAAGGTTCTTGTACTAATTTTTTCACTTCAAATCGATCGCGGATAACCGCGCGGGCTAATACCGAACCTGAACCACTCGAGCTATCAGCAACAAAGAAAGATGCCTGGCGAAAACAACGATTAGGAATCCTATCATCACAATAACGAGCCCAATCAATAACAAAGGTTTTCGGCCATAACAATCAGACAAAGAACCGTAAAATAATTGAGAGAACCCAAAAGCGATGAGAAATAAGGTCAAACTCAACTGGATGACGCCGGGTGAGTTGTGAAAATAGGTGGTTAAAGCGGGCAAAGCCGGTAAATAAAGCGCCATGGCGAATTGACCGACAGTAACTGAACAGAGGTTAAGATAATAATCAGCTTTTTCTTCATATGTTGTTTATAGCGTATAGTCGTTTTACGGCCCAGGAAGCGAAATTTATACAAAAGCCGCGGAAAATCCTGCAGGATGACGTGTTTCCATTTATGGTATCATCTTCCCAACTTAAAGGAGACAGGTAACATGCCCCTGCTGGTTTGCGGCATTAATCATCAATCGGCGCCTTATAACTGTCCGTGAAAAACTGGTGTTCACGCCTGAGCGCACGCCTTTAGCTTTACAAAGCTTACTGGCAGAAAAAGCCGTTAACGAGGCCCTGTTGTTGTCTACTTGCAACCGCACAGAAATTTATACCACCGTTTATGAGGCGGTGACTGTTCTCCGTTGGTCGTCAAAGCAACCGCAATTATCAGACATCGATCTTCGATCTTTTTGCTATGCGCGTCGCGACATCGAAATGGTGCGCCGTGTCATGCGCGTAGGAAGCGGGTTAGATTTCATGGTCTTAGGTGAGCCGCAAATTCTAGGTTAAATGAAGCAGCGTATTTATTGGCGCGCCGAATAGGCGCTGTGGGCAGTGAGCTAGGTCGCCTCTTTCCCGCCGTTTTTGCGGCAACTAAGCGTATCCGCAGTGAAACAGGCATTGGAGCTAATCCCGTTTCAATAGCGTACGCCATCGAGCGATTATCAAAACGAATTTTTTCTCATCTGAACCAGTGTCAAATATTGTTGATTGGGCAGGTGAGACGATTAAACTCGTTTCCTCGCATCTATACAACCAAGGCGCGCGACATTGAACCCGAAACAGTTCAATTAGAAGATGTCTACCTTTATAATATTGACGACTTGTAAACTCTCATCGCACAGAATCGCCGAACACGCGAAGCGCCCGCTAAACAAGATGAGGTTATGGTGGAAATACAGGCGATACATTATATGCGCCAATTACAGGTGCACAAAGCCGGCAATACGATACGCCGATTTCGGGAACGGGTAGAAATGCTTTGTGATCAGGAATTGGAGAAAGCGCTGGCGCATTTTCGACGGACTAACGACCCAAAAGCGGTTATCGCTCACTTCGCCCACAATTTAATGAATAAAATTTTACATCAGCCGACAACAAAATTAAGGTAAGCAGCGTATGAAGATCAGATGCAATTATTATTATCAGTCAAAGAATTATTTGATTTATGAAACAATCTCTTATTGAAAAATTAAAAACATTAACCTATCGCTATTCAGAAATCGGTGGTTTATTAAGCGATTCAACCGTGATTAATGATCAAGATCGCTATCGTGAATTAGGGAAAGAATACGCCCAGCTTGAACCCATCGTAAAGTGTTTCCAGCAGTTTCAACAAAATGAAAAAACAATTGAATCGGCTGAGGAGATGCAACAAGAAAAAGATCCGGAATTAAGAAAATTAGCTGAAGAAGAATTAGAACAATTAACGCTTAAAAAAGAAAAATTAGAAGATCAATTGAAACTTTTGTTAGTTCCTAAAGACCCGAATGATGAGCGCAACGTTTTTCTTGAAATTCGCGCCGGCACGGGCGGCAATGAGGCGGCTATTTTTGCCGGCGATTTATTCCGAATGTATGCGCGATATGCTGAAACAAAAGGATGGAAAGTGAATATCGTATCGGCCCATGGAGGTGAGCACGGTGGTTTTAAAGAGGTAATCGCGCGAGTGATTGGCGAAGGCGTTTACTTGCAATTAAAATTTGAATCCGGCGCGCATCGTGTTCAACGCGTCCCTGTGACGGAATCCCAAGGTCGAATCCATACCTCCGCTTGTACCGTTGCGATAATGCCTGAAGTTCGCGAAATCGATCAAATTAAAATTAACCCAGCAGAATTACGAATCGATACTTTTCGTGCTTCCGGCGCGGGCGGCCAACACGTTAATCGAACCGATTCCGCTATTCGGATTACCCACCTACCCACCGGAGTGGTTGTCGAATGTCAGGACGAACGTTCGCAACACAAAAATAAAGCACGCGCGATCTCTTTATTGCAATCAAAATTACTGGCTGCCGAGCGAGCGAAGCAAGACCAAGAGCAAGCGGCTAAACGAAAATCGTTAGTAGGAAGCGGTGATCGCTCGGAACGCATTCGTACCTACAATTTCCCTCAAGGCCGCGTGACAGACCATCGCATCAATTTAACGCTTTATCAATTGGATGAAGTGATAGACGGTGATTTAGATCCAGTCATTAGGCCTTTAATGCGAGAACTACAAGCGGAGCAACTAGCTGAGCTAAGCGGGGAATAAAAGTGCTAAGCATAAAAGAGGCTATTAAAAATATATCGCAGCAACTGACCACCATTTCAAAAACCCCCCGTTTAGATGCAGAATTATTACTTGAGTGTATCCTTAAAAAATCACGCGCTGACTTATTTACTTATCCTGAAATGCAATTGATTTCTTCCCAACAAAAAACATTATCAGCTTATGTAAAACGCCGTCTGAAAGGCGAACCGATCGCTTACATTTTAGGTCAAAAAGAATTTTGGTCACTTAATTTGAAAGTAATACCGGATGTACTTATTCCGCGTCCTGAAACCGAAATACTCGTGGAATGGATTTTAAAAAACCTACCTAAAGACGCAAAATTACGCATTGCCGATTTGGGCACGGGTTCAGGCGCTGTTGCCTTAGCGATTGCGGTTGAGCGTCCCTATTGGACTATCGACGCTACCGATAATTCTCAAGCAGCTTTAAAAATTGCAGAAATAAATGCAAAAAAACATGAAATTAAAAATTGTAATTTTTATCATGGTGAATGGTGCCAAGCTTTACCCCGACGTGATTATCATGCCATTGTGGGAAACCCCCCTTATATTCCGGACAACGATCAGCACCTTCAACAATTGAAACACGAACCCCGCGAAGCGTTAGCCGCTGGCTCCGATGGATTATCCGCCATAAAAATAATTATTCACGAAGCTAGATCCTATTTGGTTGACGGAGGATGGCTATTACTGGAACACGGCTATAATCAAACCGAAAAGATTATGACATTACTGCAAGCCGCCGGCTATCGCGAAATTACCGACCGACGTGATTTAGCAGGTCTTTCCAGGATGGTGGTGGCAAGACGAGGATGACGTATTCCTGTCTAGCCTTGGCCTTGAAAAAAAACTAAAGAAAGAAGAAGGTCGTTTATTTAGCAATTTTGACGTGCTGCTTGTTCCTACAGCAACGATTTCTTCCCAATCCCGATCAAAATTAACAACAGCGCCCAATAAGAATGAACTATCGTTTCCTTTTTAATATCAACCTCCGTTAATTCGAAACTTCCCCGCTTGTCCGTGTTTGCTTCTTTGAGTACCATCTTTGCTGACTTTTTCCTTAAAAGCGCTAAAGCGGCGAAAGAGGTGTCATCAAGTTTTTTCGAAGCTAAAAGAGGCCGCAAATGATCTTTATAGAGTGTAAGCGTTTTGGGTAGGTGAGAAGAAAAAGTGCGAAATATTTCCGCGAACAATTTAATTTTTTTGATAGAATTATTATTAAAGTAGGACAGGATTTTTGAGAATAGTTACGAGCCGTTTACCGCTACGATCAGCCACTAGGAGTTGGTCAAAGAGATTATGCCGAGAGCCCTCCTCAGAGCGGGGATAAGTCGAGAGGCGCACTAACCTTAATAGTTGTTCGGCTGAAAGTTGAAGAGAGTCTATGAAATTAGAAAAAAGATAAGGACGGCAGCAAGTTAAAATTAAAAAAGGCATCTCACTATCTTTTGTTTGCTGTTGCAGTAAATGACATATTTCGGTAGAGCTAAGATGTTTCTTATTCTTCAGAGTGCATAATTCCGATATCAAATTTTCTGGCTCATGTTTTGCCCAGTAGCCTAGAACCGTTTGGCCATGTTGATCGGAAACTAAAAGTAAATTATAGGCTGTGTTACAGAAAGGAATGTTTACTCTTTTTTCTTGCTTTATTTCTTCGTCCTCTTTTTTTTTCGAAGAGATTAGGTAAAAGATTAGAAACCACTGGGCTCGATCTTCCATTCCACTCATTACGCGGAATAACTGTTAGGAGCCAGTCTCTCTGAGAGGGTGAAGGTGCCGATTTTTCGTGTTTTAAGATCAAAGTGAACGAGTGCATAAAATAAATTTTCTGGCGTGTTTCCAGCTTTGATGTATTTTTCTAAATCATTATCTTGCAACTAGGGTATTACGTGATTGAGAATTTTGAAGACGTTCTTTAGACGTAACATGCCCACCGTTGTTGAATACTTGGTTGGATTGTTTGTTTCCTCTTGATGGTCTGTTGATAATAAAAGTGGTAGTAAATATTCCTGAACTACTTTCACAAATTTTTGTTTTTCGCTAGCCTTGAGAGAAGGGGCGTCGCTGATTGCTTCGGCTAACAGTTCAAGTTTTTTGATGGGACTTTTAAATTAAGATAGAAAAAATTTTACAGTAAAAACCCATTTTCCGCAATTCTCCGAGTAATAAGCATCTGGGAATAACGCGCCACAAAAAGATTTCTTTTTTCAGGTGGTGGAAGGGGGTCTCTCTAGATGGTTTAGGTTATCATGATAAATTCGTTGATGAACTAAATTGAGGAGTTGACTTTCTCTCATTTCCTCTGGAAAGAGCTTTATAAGCTGACGAATATCCTTCTCTTTTAATTTCCAGTAAATTACGAATGCTGAAAACGGGTTCATACCAGACCATGTTTGTTATCCTAGCAACTAATATATTTCTCGAGGGGTAATCAACCCCTGTCCGCGGAGGCTATATAATTTTTTTATAAAAGAAGAGGGCCCGCCTGGAGAGGGGACAGCTTCAATAGAAAACCATATTAGAGGATTCCAACCTAGGGGTATTCCCTTATCCCTCCTATTTCGAAAGGAGAGTAGATCGAAAGCGGTATACCAGGTATCATTTTGTTTGGCTGCCTTTGCTCTTTGTAAGTCGAGCACGAGTGTTTCTCTTTCTTGATTATGTTAGTGTAAAGATAATAACTCCCTAACTTCAGGAATCGTCGGTTGAAATTCGTCCTACAGCTTAACTAGCATCTCTTATTTCCCCGTGAATTTTTCGATATTTGATGACAAAATTAACACACGGACATTAAAAAATTCTTAAATAAAAAACGTATCTCGTAACCTAATGAAAAGTGCCCCTCCTTAAAGAGGGCGTTATAATGCGCCAACATAGAGTTTCTATTTTTAAAAAAAGGAGCAGGGCCATGAAAGATATTAAAATACTTGGTGTTGGTATTTATTGCAAAAGGGGTTTTTCAACTGTGTGGGATTGATGAGTGGGGTAAGGTGATCCACACGAGAGGGGTTAGGCGCTCAATATGTGTCCACTGTGGCAAGGCCTTAAGGTGGCTTGTGTGGTTGATAGAAGCGTGTGGAGGCGCGAACCATTGGTATCGGGTTCATGGG
>NZ_CAJRAM010000106.1 GCF_907164965.1 Coxiella endosymbiont of Ornithodoros maritimus | reverse complement strand
TTCAGAATTAAAGAGCTTTTATGAGGGGCTCGTTAAAAAAGGGAAAAAGAAAATGGTAGCGTTTGTAGCACTAATACGAAAAATTATTGTTATCGCCAATGCCAGATTAAAAAAATTTGAACAGAAAAAATCGCTAACTGCGGTATCACTGTGAAGCTGTGAATAAGGTGTGTAAGGCGTTTTCTGTCTGACTTTGGAAGTTTAATTATATGGGATGATGGTTACAACAGTTCAGCTACGAGTATCCCGGTTAAAATACAGATAAAACAGTCAGAGTCTGATTTTCCAACTTTATTCTTTCTTTGTTTGGCGGAGCCAATCTTTGACGGTTCGTTGGCGTTCGCGTGCAACCGTGAGTTGGTCGGGAGGGGCGTCTTGGGAGAGTGTAGAGCCGGCGCCGATGGTGGCGTTTTTGCCTACATTGAGGGGCGCTACTAACGCTACGTTAGAGCCGATGAACGCGCCGTCTTCGATTTTGGTCTGCCATTTATTAGCGCCATCGTAATTGCAAGTAATTGTGCCTGCGCCGATGTTGACATTTTTACCGATGATCGTATCGCCAAGGTAAGTTAAATGATTCGCCTTACTGCCTTTACCTAAGGTGGTTTTTTTCATTTCGACAAAATTGCCCACTTTACTGCCTTCTTCTAAAACGCTGCCTGGACGGATTCGGGCAAAGGGACCCACGCTGCAATTCGCCTTGATAACGGCCTCTTCAATGATGCTGTTGGCGTAAATTTCGGTATTTTCACCAACGGTTGTATTTTTTAAAATAACATTGGGGCCAATGCGAACGTTTCGATCCAATTGAACATTCCCTTCGAGAATGACATTGACATCGATAACGACATCGGGGGCAATTTCTATATTTTCCCCACGAGCATCGAAACGTTCCGGATCAATAATAGTAACCCCAGCCAGCGCCAATTTTTTCGCCATTAAACGCTGATAGTAACATTCTAATTTCGTTAATTCCCAGCGATCATTAACTCCCTGCACTTCTTCACAACACTGAGGGTGCACGCCGCCCACGGGGCAGCCCTCAGCTACGGCCAACGCAACCGTGTCTGTTAAGTAATATTCTTTTTGACAATTATTATTGTTTAATTGGGGTAACCACTTTTTTAAATTCGTTGCTGTCGTGGTCATAATTCCCGTATTAATTTCACGAATTTTTAATTGATGCTCCGCGGCGTCTTTATGTTCGACAATATTTAGGATATTTCCAAGGTCATCGCGAATAATGCGACCCAGCCCGGTGGGATCAGATAATTCAGCTACCACAACACCCAAACCATTGGGAGGTGTGTTTTCTAATAAACTGTTGAGCGTTTTAGGGGAAATCAACGGAACGTCACCATACAAGATCAAAACTCGATCTTCGTTTTGGCAGAAGGGGATTGCTTGCAAAACGGCATGACCGGTTCCGAGTTGCTGACTTTGTTGAATCCAGTGCACCGGCAAATAATTAAGCTTTTCGCGCACATGACTTCCACCGTTACCGTAGACCACGTGAATAATGTGAGGATTTAATAATTTGGCCGTGTTGACCACATGTTCTAGAAGAGGAATCCCCCCCAATGGGTGCAATATTTTGGGAGTATTGGAAGCCATTCGCTTCCCTTGGCCGGCTGCAAGAATAATGACGCTCAATCCCATTTTAATTCTCTTTTTTCGCTAATGCTTTTTGGCACTTTTACGTATCATTTGAATCGCGCGTAACTGAGCGACGGCTTCAGCCAGTTCTGTCATGGCTTTTGAATATTCAATCAACGCTTTCTGTTTGGCGAGCTGCCGTTCGGCTTCTTCTTTAGCGGAAATGGCGGCCGCTTCGTCAAGATCGACCGCATGCAACGCGGTGTCCGCCAAAATAGTGACAATTTCTGGCTGAACTTCCAACATACCGCCTGATATATAAAACACTTCTTCCTTGCCACCTTCTAAAATAGCTTTAATTTGGCCTGGTTTCAAAGAAGTTAATAATTGGCGATGGCCTGGGTAGATACCCAATTCACCCATGCCCCCTGTGACGACAATCATCTCCACTTCGCCGGTGAAAATAGCGGCTTCGGCGGAAACAATTTCTAATTGCATTGTTTTAGTCATAGTCTTCTTGAAAACTTTTTGTAGCCTGTATGGACGGCGATTAGATTATTATAGTGATTTCGCTTTCTCAATGGCTTCTTCGATTGAGCCCACCATGTAAAAAGCTTGCTCGGGCACCTCATCGTATGCGCCATTGATGATCCCTTTAAAAGCGCAAATCGTATCTTGCAACGAAACATACTTACCTGGAGCCCCGGTAAACACTTCAGCCACGAAGAAAGGTTGCGATAAAAAGCGTTGGATCTTGCGCGCGCGACGGACGGCTCGTTTGTCGTCTTCGGACAATTCATCCATTCCAAGAATGGCAATGATATCTTTTAATTCTTCGTATCGCTGCAAGATCTCTTGAACGCCTCGAGCCACTCGATAATGTTCTTCACCAATGATTAATGGATCAAGCTGGCGGCTGCTGGAATCCAACGGATCAATGGCTGGATAAATTCCCCGTTCGGCAATTTGCCGCGAGAGCACGACTGTTGCATCCAAATGCGTGAAAGTGGTTGCTGGCGATGGATCGGTTAAATCGTCAGCCGGAACATAAACAGCTTGGATCGAAGTAATGGATCCTTTTTTAGTGGAAGTAATACGTTCTTGCAGGGCCCCCATCTCTTCGGCCAGTGTCGGTTGATAACCCACAGCCGATGGCATTCGACCGAGAAGGGCAGAAACTTCAACCCCTGCCAAAGTGTAACGAAAAATATTATCGATAAATAATAGAACGTCGTGTCCTTCGTCGCGGAAGGCCTCAGCTAACGTAAGTCCCGTCAAGCCTACCCGCAAACGGTTCCCTGGCGGCTCGTTCATTTGTCCGTATACCAATGCCACTTTATCCAAGACATTAGATTCTTTCATTTCATGATAAAAATCATTACCTTCTCGCGTTCTTTCTCCCACTCCCGCAAAAACAGAATAACCACTGTGTTCAATGGCGATATTACGGATTAATTCCATCATATTAACCGTTTTTCCAACGCCCGCGCCTCCGAAAAGACCCACTTTACCTCCTTTAGCAAAGGGACAAAGCAAATCGACCACTTTAATACCGGTTTCTAATAATTCGGTGGCGCTAGATTGCTCAATAAAGCTGGGTGCTGGTCGATGAATAGGGAGTTTTTCTTTTGAATTGATGGGACCTAGCTCATCGATCGGCTCACCCAGCACATTCATGATGCGCCCTAAGGTTTCTTTTCCTACTGGAACTTCAATCGATTTTTCCGTGTTTTTTACAGCGATATCGCGTTTTAAGCCCTCAGTGTTGCCCATGGCAATTGTGCGCACAACACCGTCCCCGAGTTGCTGTTGGACTTCGAGCGTTAAATTATTTTCATCCACCTGCAAAGCATCGTATACTCTCGGGACAGCGTGACGGGGAAATTCAACGTCAACGACAGCACCGATAATTTCAATGGTTGTGCCTGATTTTGCTGTTGCCATTCTGTTTTACCTCCTTTATTGTAACTATTTAGCCTGTGGATAGAAACGCCCGTTTTTGAGCCTTTCACGTTAGGTGCTGAATAGTTATCTTTATATTTATGACTCACTCCACCGCCGCCGCTCCGGCTACAATTTCTGCAATTTCTCGCGTGATACCTGCTTGGCGCGCTTTATTATAGATGAGCCGTAACTCATCGATTAATTGCCCAGCATTTTCTGTCGCATTTTTCATGGCCACCATTCGAGCGCTTTGTTCACACGCAATATTTTCAATCACGGCTTGGTAAACTTGCGATTCGATATAGCGAACCAATAACATCTCTAATAAATCTTTAGATTCATCAGGTTCATAAATGTAATCCCAATAACTGCCTTCGACTTCTTCTTCACCGGTTTTTAGCGGTAATAGCTGTCGGACCAGCGGCTTTTGCACCATCGTATTCACAAATTCGTTAGTGGCAATATAAATAGCATCGATTTGTTGTTTGTCATATTGATCCAACATTGCTTTTACAATACCAATGATATCTTGGACTTCCGGAGCATCCCCCAGATGATCCGCTACAGACAAAACGTTTCTCCTATAACAGCGGAAAAAGGCTTCCCCTTTTCGACCAATGACGCAGAGGTCCATGCCGATATTGTCGGCTTGCCATTTTGTCATATCGGCAATGGTGGTACGAAATAAATTAACGTTTAATCCGCCGCATAAACCTCGATCGGTGGTAACGATGATATAACCTACGCGCTTGATATTTTCGCGTTGTTGCAAATAGGGGTGAGGATATTCCGCATGACTGGCGACAACGTGACTAATTACCTTCCGGATTTTGCTGGCATAAGGACGAGACATCGCCATGCGATCCTGTGATTTTCGCATTTTACTCGCGGCGACAAGCTCCATCGCACGCGTTATTTTTTGCGTGTTTTTAATGCTTGCAATTTTCGTTCGTATTTCTCGTGCTTTGGGCATCGCTTTTCTCAGATCATCTCTCCGTAGGGAAGAATCCAGGCGTGCCAAAGGCGCGCTGCGCATTTCGTGCGCTGAATCTTCGCTTACGCGGAATGACAATTTAGTAACTCTGAGTTTTTACAAACTCCTCTACAACCGCTTTAATTTTTTCTATTATTTTTTCGGAATAATTCGGATTTTTATTAATTTCGTCTAAGAGATCTTGGTGTTGATCGCGAAGGAAGCTTAATACCGATCTTTCAAAATCAACGACTTTCTTAAGCTCCACTTGATCGAGATAACTGTTATTGACCACGTACCAAATAATTGCCATTTCGCCTACGCTTAATGGCTGGTATTGGGGCTGTTTTAAAATCTCTATCACGCGTTGGCCGTGTTCTAATTGTTTGCGAGTGGCCTCGTCTAAATCGGAAGCAAATTGGGAGAACGCTTCTAATTCGCGGTACTGCGCTAATGCAATTCGCAATCCGCCAATTAGTTTTTTAATAATTTTAGTTTGGGCCGCGCCTCCCACCCGTGAGACAGACAAACCTGCATTGATGGCAGGGCGAATACCCGCGTTAAATAAATTAACGTCGAGATAAATTTGACCGTCGGTAATGGAAATTACGTTGGTTGGGATAAAGGCCGAAACGTCACCTGCTTGAGTTTCGATAATAGGCAATGCGGTTAATGAGCCTGTTTTTCCAGTTACTTTTCCTTTAGTAAACTGTTTGACATACGCTTCGTTCACATGGGCAGCGCGTTCCAATAAGCGCGAATGCAAATAAAAAATATCCCCTGGGTAGGCTTCACGACCAGGGGGGCGTCTCAACAAGAGAGAAATTTGACGATAGGCCCACGCTTGTTTGGTAAGATCGTCATAAACAATTAACGAATCTTGCCCCCGATCGCGAAAATATTCTCCTATTGTGCAACCCGCATAAGGCGCTAAATATTGCAAAGCAGCCGCTTCAGAGGCACCTGCATTAACAACAATGGTGTGTTCCATAGCCCCATGTTCTTCTAATTTTCGCACGACAGCCGCTACCGACGATTGTTTTTGTCCAATAGCGACGTAAATACATTTCACGCCGGTGTGTTTTTGATTGATGATCGTATCGATAGCAATAGCGGTCTTTCCGGTTTGGCGATCGCCGATAATTAATTCACGCTGTCCTCGACCGATCGGCACCATGGCATCGATTGATTTAAGACCGGTCGGTAAAGAGGTGTCCACGGATTTTCGAGTGATGACGCCGGGCGCCACTTTCTCTATCGGGGAAGTTTCAGAAGTATTGATAGGTCCTTTGCCATCAATGGGTTTGCCCAATCCGTCCACTACTCGCCCCAGAAGGGCTTCTCCCACGGGAACTTCAAGGATTTCCCCCGTACATCGCACTGTCATGCCTTCTTCTAAATGTCCATAAGGCCCCATCACGACCGCGCCGACGTAATCGCGCTCAAGATTAAAGGCAAGTCCATAAGTGTTTTCAGGAAATTCGACCATTTCCCCAAACATAACATCACGCAGTCCATAAACATGGACAATCCCATCCTTAACATTAAGAATGGTTCCTTCCGTGCGCTCTTCGGCTTTAATTCCGAATTTTTCGATGCGGGATTCAATAATGTCGCTAATTTCGGCTGCTCGTAATTGCGTGCTCATAAACTTTATTACCCCTTTAAATTTCCCGCCAACCGGGTTAATTTACTTTTGATAGAACCATCCATTACCCAATTGCCGACACGAATAATAACGCCGCCGAGCAAAGATTCGTCCTTTATCATTTTTAATTTAACCTCGGTATTAAATCGCTTTTCCAATTGCTTTTGTATTTGTTGGCGGTGTTCGTCGTTTAATGGAAAAACATAAGTGACAGAAGCTTCGATTATACCTTGGTATTTATTGAGTAACTGCTGGTAGGCCAAAGCAATGTCCGGCAAAATCATTAATCTTTTTTCATCAATGAGTAATTGAAGAAAGTGATCTATTTTATCTTTCAATTGTTTTGTTGATTCCGGTTCGATGGTTTGAATGAGATCAGATAATAAAGTTTTTATTTCTTTGTCCGAAAATTTCGGGTTAATAATCTGGCGAGCCACTTCTTTATTTTTAATAATTTTAGAAAAAGCAATGAATACATCTAGCCATGCCTCTAGCTGATTGGCCTTTTGGCCATCCGCAAAGGCTGCTTTTGCGTAAGGTCTTGCTAGCGTTAAATGCAGTGCCATTAAATTTCACTCACTAGTTCATCAACTAAACGGTCGTTACTGGCCTTATCCACTTCCCGCTGTAAAATTTTTTGTGCGCCTGCCACGGCAATAGTTGAAATTTGCTTCAATAATTCAGTTTTTGCAGCGTTATATTCTTGCTCAATTTCATTTTTGGCAAGTTGTATAAGATGAGCGCCTTCTTCTCGCGCTTTATTTTTCGCTTCTTCGATAATGTGATTGGCGCGCTGATTGGCTTGTTCGATAATATGGGCGGCCTGTGTTTTTGCTTCCGTTAATTGTTCTTTGGATTTAATTTCCGCAAGCTCGAGTTCTCTACGGCCTTCTTCAGCGGCTGCTAACCCATCAGCGATATTTTTACGTCGCGCTTCCAATGCTTTCGTCAAGGGCGGCCAAATGAATTTCATCGTCAAGCCGATAAAAACGACGAATACCAGTATTTGTACAATCAGTGATGAGTTAATATCCACAATCGTTACCTCTTACTATTTACAATTGTCATCTCTCACGTGCCGCTGTGACCCTCGCCCAGGCAGCACAGGCGGGAAATACAGGTGCGCTTTGCGAGAGAGCTCTGGGCGTCCTCCGCCCAGACGGGTAGAAGGTTGCCTATCAATGGCCTGTCACTCGCGTAGCCGCTTCAACAACAGCATTTAAAAATGGATTCCGGGCAAAAATTAAAATCAATCCCATTACCAGCGAAATAGCGGCAAAAGCGTCAACCAAACCGGCCATTAAAAACATACGAATCATTAACATGGTAGATAATTCAGGTTGGCGAGCCACCCCTTCGAGAAACTTACCGCCTAACATTCCGAAACCAATAGCGGTTCCCATCGCAGCGAGCCCGATAAATAAACCGGCAGCGATTGCTGAGAGGCCTTGCACACTTGCAATTAATTGAGCGACATTCATAACTTCTCCTTCTTACATTAATGGGATTCTGCTGCGAGGCTGATGTACACAACCGTCAGCATCATAAAAATAAACGCTTGAACCGTTATCACTAATAAATGGAAGAGTGTCCAAACCATGCCTAATGTAAACTGACTCCACCACGGCAACAAGGCGATTAGGATGAAAATTAATTCTCCCGCAAAAAGATTGCCAAAAAGCCGCAGCGCTAACGAAATGGGCTTAACCCCTTCATCAATCAATCGAAAGATAACGTTAATAGGTATAAGATACCAGCTAAAAGGCCTAATCAATACTTCTTTCCCCAGCCCAATAGCGCCTTTCATCTTGAAGTTATAAAAAATGACGAGAACGAAAACAGTAATGGACATCGCAAAAGTTAAAGTCGGATCAGCCGTAGGGACGGCCTTAAAATGCTCAACTCCGCCCATATGAAATAAACGAGGAATGAGGTCCACCGGCATGAGATCCATAAAGTTCATCAAGAAAATCCAAATAAAAATAGTCAGCGCGAGTGGGGCTACTAAACTGCGATCGCCATGAAAAGAATCTTTTACCGTGCTATCCACCGCTTCCACGGCTATTTCAATCGCATTTTGCCATTTTCCAGGAACGCTAGCTGTAGCGCGCCGTGCTACTGTATAAAAGATGAGGATAAATAAGGCGCCCAGAACAACAGAAATAATGAGGGTATCCAAATTAAGAGTCCAAAAGCCGCCATCGGTGAAAGTAAAATTATGCAGGTTCAGCTTCCAATGGGACATGTGGTGCTGAACATATTCGGCTGATGTTAATTTGGGCTGTACGTACATCTACACCCTATCTAATTTAATGAGTAGCGGTGCGAGCCAAAGTCCAAACTGGGCCCCCACAAACCCTACAATAAACGGCACAATAGCAACCGGAATAAAGAGCACAATAAGCACTACCAATCCAGCGTTTAGCGCCAAGTTAACCAACTTTCCAAGATAGAAAGCCACTAAAATCCGTTTAACCGCTCGTGGGCTCGTAGTCGCAAACAAACGGCGGGCAAAATAGAAGCTGGGGATGACACAAGCTGCGCCGCCCAACAACGCAGACAACACCTCCGTTGCACCACTAATCCACCAACCCGCTGCAATGATGACAACCACCAACGCTTGCAGTCCAACAAACCGGTAGGCGATACCGCGAGCATAGCGTGTCGCCAAATCACCAGACGACTTTTGACGCAAAAAACCCCTCCGCCGGAGCACGGTTACAATTTTCGCGAGTATATAGATTTTCAAAGGGAAAGGCAAGCTCATATAAATTATCAATAGGCTCGTACATGAAATGTCTAATTCGCTATTTGCTTGATAACCAAGCTGTAGTCCCCCAGCATTGTTTCTACGTTAGCATGGATGACCACCAGCTCAGCAAAATAAGCTTAATTGAAATGATTGATAGTTATCGTAAAATATTAAAGGTCTCCATTAGACAGAAAATCTATGTGCTTTTTAATGAAATCACTTAGGTTCACAATTTTCAAATTTAGCTTAAAAATATCTATAGAAAAAGGAAATGTGAAGTTCGTCCTTTCATCTTCCAGCAGTTCTGTCTTAAAAGATGATAGTACTTATTTAACAAGCCGAAAACACGCTATAGAAATTAATCTGTTAAAATATATGCAAACGGATGGTATGCCTAAATATGCATTACGGGAAGAACGAGAATATTTAGTCAATTTAATCGATGATATTATTATGAAAGACATCGTCGGTTATCACGGTATACGTTACCCGCATATTATTAAAGATTTATTCGTCTTATTAATCGAACGTGCTGGGAAACAAGTCAATATCAATAAAAAATAGCCAATATACTTAAAATATTACCGGACACCGCAAACACTATTTGGCTATATTCGAGGAAATTTATTTAATTTGGTTAGTGCCACAATTTGGAAAAACGAATGAAACATTGCTCTCTCCCAAGAAGGTTTATGCTACCGATATTGGCATGCGAAATATCATCGTAGGGTTTAGAGATCGTGGGACGATTTTTGAGAACATTGTTTTTATCAAAATAAAAAATAAAGATTCTCAGTATGTTTCCACTGCCGGGCAAGAAATTGATTTTTTCGTTAATGGGACACTCATTGAAGTGAAGTATCATAAAAGACATTTTCTTTAGGCTCTCCAGCTCATTTCATCGCAACGCTGCTTCCAAACTCTTGTACTTGTTTTGCGGTAAAACCGGCAGGAATTAAAGATGTCCATATTAGCCCAGGCAACTCCATTCACTCGAATACCTTTAGACACCAAATTTTCCACTAAAGAGCGTGTTAATGACGCAATGGCGCCTTTAGGTGGCTGAATAATCAATAAGGTGATCACTACCTTTATAGGCAGTGTTAATAATGGTAGTGCTTTTTTTAACTGCGGTAGGGCCGCGGGCCGCTTTAATCATGTAAAAATAGGGAAATACGTTGACCTCAAACGTTCTGCTTAATTGCTCTTGCGTAATCTCTTCAAAGCTTTTGGTGGGATATTGTTGCTCTGAATTGTTTACTAAAACATCAATTTTTTAAATTCTTTTAATGTTTCTTTCACGACCGTTTTACAAAAATCGGAAGGTGTGTAATATCTCCGGATAGAGCAAGACAGCGGCGGCCTTTTTCTTCTATGGCTTTTTGGGTATCCGCCACATCCCGGTGTTCGTCTAAATTAGGTAATAACAACGTCAGCCCCTTCAATTGCAAAAGCGACGGCTACAGCACGCCCAATACCGCTATCGCCCCCCGGTTACTATTGCTACCTTGTTAAGTAAATTATCACTGCCCTTATGCTGGAGGTCCTAATATTTCGGTGGGGGAACCATTTTAGATTCGATTCCTGGTTTAACCTCTTGCTTTTGAGCAGGTCCTTGTTTTTCAACGGATGAGAGCTCATTTCATTTTCACGGAAAGTTCTATAAAGCAGTAGAATAGAAAATAGACTTAATTTATAAATAAGCACTATTATCGGCTATTATTTAATATTCTCAATAAGAAAATCAAGGTGTTAAACTTTTGGTCTTCTTTCGCGAACGAGCATGGCGATTAAGGATATTACAAATAATACTAGAAAAATAAAAAATAAGATTTTTGCGATTCCAGCGGAAGCTGCTGCTATCCCGGTAAATCCAAATAAAGCGGCAATCGCAGCAATAATAAAAAAGATCAAATCCGAAAAAGCATGACAATCTCCTTGTCGTTAATTTCTACTTAAGACAGTCCACTTTTACATTGAAGCCAAAATGGTTGCTTTTTCTTTTAAGCGGCGCTGCTTTTTTGGTACCTTGACGAAGAATAAAAAAAGACCGCCAATAAGCAAAAACCACAGTACCGTGCTCATTCCAATTCGTTAATTGTCGAAGGCAAAAGCGAATGCTCCCACTAGCCAAGGTCCGACAAACGCCGTAGCTTTTCCTGAAAAGGCATGAAGCCCAAACATTTCCGTCCTCACGCGCGCTGGTGCTAATCTCATAATCAGGCCACCTGCTGGTCCCACTGCGACTGAGCAACATATTCCTAATACCCAAAAAGCCAATTGAGTTTTCATGAGAACCATCCCTATTCCACCAATCAGCATAATGACTAAGGAGATTAAAGGCATGGGCTTTGCTCCAACGTAATCATTCAAGCACGCGAACCCTATCGCTCCCAGCTGCGGCAATGTTTAAAGCGATTCCAAATTGAATGACTTGGTCAAAAGTCATGTTGAAAGCAGGAGCGGCGTATATACCACCGAAAGCGAAAAAGGTGTTTAAGCCATCGATATAAATTATACGGGCAATCAAAAACTTAAAGACTTCTTTATTATTTGAGCAGTCGACGTAAAGCTTGCCAGAGTTGTTTTACTCCTAACCAAATGGCTTTTCGGTAAGTAATGCCTTTTGTTGGCCGGTAAGAAGTCAAAAAGACAAACGGCAATGAGAAAATGAAATACCAACTTGCTACGAAGGGGCCTACAATCCGTATCTGTTCGGCTTCTCCTTTATTGAAACACGCCACATGCCCGGGAGTAAAGAGGAGTAGTGTGATTATTAAACTGAAAAGTCCAGCAAAATGACCCAATCCTCACTCCCATCCAGAAACTCGACCCCAATAGTAGGATGGGTCCAAATCTCCGAACATGGCATTGTAAAAAACCATACTCACTTCCAGCCCAACCTCACCTAAAATAAGCCAAATTAACGACCAAAGCAGATAAGCGGGATCAGGTTCGAAGCACAACAGACCGGCAGAAGATATTGATAGTAATGCAAAACATGAGCCACGGCTTACGTCAGCCTTCGTGGTTGGCAATAGAGGACTCAATAGCGCAACCATAAAAAGCCCAGGCAATAACACCTGCCTTTTTTGTTTTTAGCTTTTTAAAAAATATAAAATTAAAATAACAATCCTTTTTTTAAGAAGTAACCTAATGAAAAGTGCCCCTCCTTAAAGAGGGCGTTATAATGCGCCAACATAGAGTTTCTATTTTTAAAAAAAGGAGCAGGGCCATGAAAGATATTAAAATACTTGGTGTTGGTATTTATTGCAAAAGGGGTTTTTCAACTGTGTGGGATTGATGAGTGGGGTAAGGTGATCCACACGAGAGGGGTTAGGCGCTCAATATGTGCCCACTGTGGCAAGGCCTTAAGGTGG
>NZ_CAJRAM010000105.1 GCF_907164965.1 Coxiella endosymbiont of Ornithodoros maritimus | reverse complement strand
TTAAGGACGTTAAGGTAAAACCTGAGGTTGATGAGGCTAATTCATGCGGTGGCTCGGTGAAGCCGCATATACGTTCTTTTCGTCAAAACTGATTGTTGACAACAACCCTGGGGCCATATACGTATAGACCAAAGCAGAATACGGGATTTATTATTCCCAGGCTACTCTGATTTACTCAGCACTCCCGTTGAAAAAAACCAAATCTAGAACGTGCTCACCGCTGTATTTCGCAATTAAAAGGCGGGATTGTTTGCGTAAACGTATAACTTCCTCCCATTCCTTATTTTTAGGGATTAAGGGTTTATAAATAATGACTTTCAATTTCGCCGGTCTTACTAAGAATTGTTTCGTGCGAAAAATTTTTCTAGCGTCAATAAATAGCAACCGGACAAATGGGTTTCCCCAGTTCGGCTGAGATTTTAAAAGCAGCGAGCTTAAAGGGTCGTACACCAATTGCATAACTAAATGTCCCTTCAGGAAAAATAAAGATGGAACGGCCTTGTTCTAATGTCTGCTCAATTCGTTTTACATCTGAATGGCTTTTTGAAAAATCCATGCGATCAATCGTGACGAGGTCAAGTTGCTTGACGGAGATTTTTATGAGTGGTGTTTTTAACAATTCTTTTTTACGAATAAAATTGGTATCGGCCAGCAACATATCAGCAAGTATCACGCTATCTATAAAACTGCCATGATTAGCAACATAAATCCTTGCTTACTCGCTAATATTTTCTTTTTCTTTAATAGAAATGGGAGAAAATATGAGCCGAAAAATTGAACGCGCCCAAAACCGAAAACGGCGGCCGCTTTTTTTGGACACAGAATAAAGACTAACAACCAAACAGGTAATAAGGTGAAAAACAATAAAATAAGAATATAAAAATTAAATACCACTTTAATCAAATTAATTAACCATTTTTCTATTTTTCTCGCACGATTTTTAATAAATAATTTTATCGTTTGCCAAAAAGCAGACTGGCTTAGTCAGTTTAATTTTCTGGCAAAATAATATTGCTTACAGCTCGAACGGCGCAATTTTCCACTGGATATTTTTGGCAATGTGTGCGAATGCACTAACGAAATTTTGTCAGGCGGGATGCTGATTTGTAAAATCACTTTATTTAGCATTTTTTTATTTCAGGATGAATTTTTTATCTTCTTTCGTTTCGGTGACTATTATTAATTTTCCCGTACCTCTTTTTTCATCAGCTACCCCAAAAGCAGCCATACAACCCTTTCGAACTCCCTCAGAGGGGCTAGCCATTGCTTCGATTTCTGTGGGATGATAATCACGAGCAGCCTTAATAATTAAATCTTTCTTCCGAGCAGTAATAAAAAGCTCTTCTTCAGCTAAATATCCAAGGTCTCCCGTCGCCCACTAACCATTATGATAAATCGCTATTGTTGCTTCTGAGTTACGATAATAACCTTGGATGGCGGAGAGGCCTTTAAATTAAATATTTTCAATCGTACGTTCAGCAACCCGCTTATCGTTATCGTTCACAATACGGATTTCATGCCTTTCTAAAACACTGCCGCACGAAACGAATTCATAATATTTCTTATCGCGCGTTTTTGATGGCACGGCTGTATTATTTTTTTCATAAGGCAATCGCTTGATTCGATTGATATTCGGCCCCGATTTAAAGGGAGGAAAGTGAGTCCTAAAGAACATTCTGCAAGTCCATAATCGTGAAAAATCGCTTCTTTTTTAAATCTATATTTCCTGAATCGTTTTTCAAAATTACGCAAGGCATCAGGATGAATCATTTCCGACCCATTCAGGGCTACTCACCAAGAACTTAAATCCAAGCCCTCAAGAGCGCTATCTTCAATTTTTTTACGCACAGGTCGTAAGCGAAATTAGGACCGGGAGATATGCTCCATCGGTGATAATGAATCGCCCATAAGCATTTTTCAGGACGGGATAAAAAGGTGAAAGAAGAAAGTATAGTTAACGGAAACCCATGGCAAAAGCTTCTCATCCAAGCGCCGATCAAGCCCATATCATGGTAAAGCGGAAGCTAACTGACGAACGCATCCGTTGACTGCATGTTGAGCGTTTTTCCATAGACGGTTATATTCGCTAATAAATTAGCACAATTAAGTAATACGCTTTTTGGATCAACTATGTTTGAATTGCTGTGAGCAAGTTTGAAAACTGGATAATAAATAGTCATTTTACACACCTTATTCACAGCTTCACAGTGATACCGCAGTTAGCGATTTTTTCTGTTCAAATTTTTTTAATCTGGCATTGGCGATAACAATAATTTTTCGTATTAGTGCTACAAACGCTACCATTTTCTTTTTCCCTTTTTTAACGAGCCCCTCATAAAAGCTCTTTAATTCTGAA
>NZ_CAJRAM010000104.1 GCF_907164965.1 Coxiella endosymbiont of Ornithodoros maritimus | reverse complement strand
GGATTTCTCTCTGAACGCTATTTATATCATGATGGAAACTCACAATCCCCTGCCCCAGAGGTATATTGGATTAACGCAGGGTCTGTAGCTTCAATATCTAATGTGGGTAAATCCACTGATATATCGGGTTAATGCTTTGACTGTAATGACTTCTAATAGGCTAGGAATAAATGATTGGAGTAATTTACTTAGTGCAGCGGCGCGTTTGAACGTGATTAGGAATCGAACGCCGGCGTTATCCAATTAAGCGCTGCGATGACTTCCCTTTTTATTTTGAGCAAAGTGGGTTCAGCCATTTTTACGGCTTTAATAACATTCTTTAATTGCTTGGCTTTTACTAGAAGAGATTTGGGTAATTCGACACCTAACGATTTTTCAATGCAGCCAAATAATTCTGCTTTTTCTAGACTGCCTATCCCCAAATCGTGCTCTAACCCTGCATCGGGAGAAACGGCGCGGGCGGCGCGCTCAGCACCAGACTCCAACAGAAATTGCTGGGTGACGGAAATAACTTACGATTTGATTTCCGTTAATGATTTATCCATAATTTTTAACTACTGAATTCGATCTAAGATCCCTTCCAATTCATCAGCACTGTTGTAATGAATGATGAGTTTTCCTTTTCCTTTGGCCCCATGTCGAATGGTGACGGTCGCGCCCAATTTATCGGATAAATGATGCTGTAAGCGCGCTACATCCGGGTCCATTGCTGGGCGGTTGGCAGATGATTTATTTTCCGATTGCCAGTGTTGAATTAATTTTTCGGTTTCGCGAACCGATAACGCTCGGTTTACAATAATATTTGCTGCTCCGCTTTGCTGAAAACCTTCTAACGCTAATAAAGCTCGTGCATGCCCCATATCCAAGTGGCCTTGTTCCAACAACGCTTTTACATCTGGATTTAATTTTAAAAGTCGCAAGCTATTGGTAACGCTCGTGCGGGATTTACCGACAGCTTCTGCTATCTCCTCATGGGTCATTTTAAATTCGTCCAACAATCGCTGCAAAGCGGCAGCTTCTTCAATCGCGTTTAAATTTTGTCGTTGTATATTTTCAATCAACGACATGGTGACCGCCGCCTCATCAGTAATGTGGCGTATAACAGCAGGAACTTCTTTTAAGCCAGCTAATTGGGCTGCACGCCAACGTCGTTCCCCTGCAATTATTTCGTAGCGTTGACCGACTGGCTGAACAACGATCGGTTGAATGATGCCTTGTGCACGGATTGAGTTTGCTAATTCTTCTAAAGCGTCTTTACCCATTTGTCGACGTGCCTGATAATGACCAGGTTGAATAACATCGATCGTTAATTTTTTTAATTCTGTTTTAGAATCCGCTAATGAGGTGTCATCGATTTCGGTGAGTAATTCGTTTAATCCCAAATCACTCAGTCCTCGACCCAGTCCGCGTTTTTGTGTCATTGACACACCTCATGATGCCGCATGATTTCTCCTGCTAACGCTAAATAGGCAGCAGCGCCTTGTGAATTTTTATCATAGTTCATAACAGGCAACCCATGACTCGGCGCTTCCGCCAAACGCACATTTCGGGGGATGACAGTTTGGTATACCTTCCCTCCAAAATGAGTAAGTAATTGTTCAGAAACTTCAACCGTTAATCGGTTACGGCCATCATACATTGTTCGCAATAATCCTTCTATTTTTAACGCCGGATTGATGGTTTTACGAATCCGCTCAATACTCGACAATAAACTTGTTAATCCTTCCAAGGCGTAGTATTCGCATTGGATCGGTATTAAGACGCTGTCAGCGGCGACAAGAGCGTTAACTGTCAACATATTTAGAGAAGGAGGGGAATCAATTAAAATAAAATCGTAATTATTTTTAACTGCGTTTAATGCTTCATCTAAACAGCACTCGCGGTGGCCCGTTTTTAAAAGCCGCACTTCAGCGACCGTAAGGTCACCATTCGCGGGTAATAAATCGTATTTCCAATCAGCAGGGACGATCGCTTTTTCCGCCGTCACTTCACCTAAAAGGACCTCGTTGACAGAAGACGTTATCGTTTGTTTATTGACGCCTGACCCTACCGTGGCGCTACCTTGTGGGTCTAAATCAATTAATAGAGAACGGCGTTTAGCCGCCCCCAAGGAAGCCGCCAAATTCACCGCAGAAGTGGTCTTCCCTACACCTCCTTTTTGATTAGCAATGGCGATAACGGTCGTCATTAGACGCTAGTCCTTATTATTTTTAACTCTAACAAGATGACGCTCCGCCTTTAATCCTGGGATATTTAAAACGTACATAATAGCCGACGAGTCTGCGTCGCGTAATTCTTTTTCAGGATAAGTGCCCTTCATTATCAACCATTGCCCGCCCGAACGCAGCAAATGATTGGTTTGTTCAATAGTCTCACTAACGCTTCCCAATGCCTGGCAAGGTGATGGTATCAAAATAAAAACCCGACTGATAAAAGTCAATGCGCTCTTGAATGATAGTGACATTGGTTATCTTAAAGCGAGAAGCCGCCTGAAGCAAAAAGGCTGTTTTTTTAGCTTTGCTATTAATTAAGGTAAATTGCTTTTCGGGACAAGCGAAAGCCAATGGAATGCCGGGGAAGCCGGCTCCGCTGCCGACGTCGAGGATTTTATCGCCCTTATAGATAGGGGAGGATAGATAGGCTGTCTAAAATATGGTGGGTGACCATCCTTTCTATTTCGGTAATAGCGGTGAGGTTATAAGCCTGGTTCCATTTTTTTCAGAAAAGCGAGAAAGGTGAGCATTGATTGTTGGATAGTTTCTGGGATCTTAAGTCCCAATTGGTCGATGCCTTGTTTTAGTTTTTCTATCATGGTGATTATTCTTTTTCCACTCGGAGCGGGTTTAAGGATAGAGTTCTTTTTTCTTCAAGTGAACAAGTAACAACGAAATCGCTACTGGCGTGATTCCTGGAATACGGCTAGCTTGCCCGAGGGTGGTGGGTTTTGTTTCATTTAATTTTTGTCGAACTTCGTTGGACAAACCGTTCACTTGATTATAATCGAGAGAGGAGGGAATCTGCGTAGTCTGGTATTTTTTTTGCCGGGCAATTTCGGCCAATTGATGGGTTAAATAGCCTTCGTATTTTGCTTGAATATCAATTTGCTCAGCAACGGAGGGCTCTAACACGGCAGGGCCCAATTCTTCAATTTGCATCAGCACCGGGTAATTAATTTCAGGGCGTCGTAGAAGATCCATGCTGGAATAATCTCGTTCCAAGAGTTGTTGAAAACGACTTTCAATGGCTTTGGCAGCGGTGGATTTTGGCCAGATCCGTTGTTTCTTTAAGCGTTGTTGTTCTTTTTCAATTGTTTCTTTTTTCTTAACAAAGAAATTCCAACGTTCGTCATCAACGCAGCCTAACTTGCGGCCTTTTTCTGTTAACCGTAAATCCGCATTATCCTGTCTTAAAACCAGTCGGTATTCTGCGCGACTGGTGAACATGCGGTACGGTTCATTTGTGCCACGAGTCGTTAAGTCATCAATTAACACGCCGATATACGCTTCATCCCGCGCCGGTGTCCAAGGTGGGCGCTCTTGTATTTGCAAGGCGGCATTAATTCCCGCGATTAAGCCTTGGGCAGCCGCTTCTTCATAGCCAGTAGTGCCGTTAATTTGACCGGCGAAATAGAGTCCGAGCACGTATTTAGTTTCAAGAGAGGGTTTTAAATCGCGCGGATCAAAATAATCATATTCAATGGCATAACCCGGGCGCGTAATGTGACATTTTTCCAAGCCTTTTATGCTGTGAATAAAATCGAGTTGGGCGTCAAATGACAAGCTGGTTGAGACACCATTCGGATAGACTTCAGGAGTGTTTAATCCTTCAGGTTCTAAAAAAAGTTGGTGTGAATTTCGATCCGCAAAGCGCACGATTTTATCTTCGATGGACGGACAATAGCGCGGCCCCACCCCTTCGATGACGCCGGAGAAAAGCGGTGAGGTTTTTAAGGCATTGCGAATGATGTCATGGGTTTTTTCGTTCGTTTGAGTGATAAAACAAGAGACCTGATGAGGGCGGTTTTCGCTATGGCTCCAATAAGACATTAACGGCAAAGGGTGGTCGCTAGCTTGTTCGGTCAATTGGGAATAATCAATGGTGTGCCCATCGATCCGCGGCGGCGTGCCCGTTTTTAAACGTTCTACTCGAAAAGGCATTTCGCGAAGACGCTCCGCCAGCGCGAGGGCGGGGGGATCGCCGGCGCGCCCGCCGCGGTAATGGTTCATGCCGATGTGGATTTTTCCACCTAGGAAAGTGCCGACGGTTAAAATGACCGTCGGAGCATAAAAAGCGATGCCCATTTGGGTCACGACGCCTGCTGCTCGATTATTTTGAATAATAAGATCATCGACGCCTTGTTGGAATAGCCACAAATGAGGTTGGTTTTCTAAAGCGTGGCGGATAGCAGCCTTATATAAGACGCGATCAGCTTGTGAGCGAGTTGCACGAACTGCTGGACCTTTGCGTGCATTCAGGGTTCGAAAATGAATACCCGCTTGGTCGGCCGCAAGTGCCATTATTCCGCCAAGCGCATCGATTTCTTTGACAAGGTGGCTTTTACCAATGCCACCGATGGCGGGATTGCAGGACATTTGACCCAGCGTTTCTATGTTATGAGTCAGCAATAGAGTTCGCGCGTTCATTCGCGCCGCCACTAGCGCAGCCTCAGTGCCTGCATGACCGCCACCCACGACGATGACATCAAATTGTTGAGAGGTACTTTGCATGGCCGGGATTTTACCACATCTCTCTCTTTTCTGCTGAAGTACTGCCGCGAAATTCTCACTAAGGGGTCAACAAAAATAGTTCCAATTTAATAATCGACAATTTCAGTTTTCCCTCTTAAAATACTGCTAATTTACTGCTAATTTGAAAAACAACTTTAGGTAAGTTATGAGGTTTCGTTTTTTTCCCAACCGAAAAACGGAAACTAATAAAGTTTTTTACCGCTTCTCTAAAGACTGATTTAGCCTCCGTGAAGGATATACCTCTCATTTCTTATTAAGTATTTTTTGGCGAGCCTTCAATGGAGCCGATATGTCAAGCTCTTATAAAGATAAAAAACGCATCTCATTCAGCGTATAGTTAAGAATCTATCTATTATTTATCTATTATTTATTGAATTCCCCGTATTTCGCTTCGCTCCTAATGAAAAGTGCCCCTCCTTAAAGAGGGCGTTATAATGCGCCAACATAGAGTTTCTATTTTTAAAAAAAGGAGCAGGGCCATGAAAGATATTAAAATACTTGGTGTTGGTATTTATTGCAAAAGGGGTTTTTCAACTGTGTGGGATTGATGAGTGGGGTAAGGTGATCCACACGAGAGGGGTTAGGCGCTCAATATGTG
>NZ_CAJRAM010000103.1 GCF_907164965.1 Coxiella endosymbiont of Ornithodoros maritimus | reverse complement strand
GTGAAGCCGCATATACGTTCTTTTCGTCAAAACTGATTGTTGACAACAACCCTGGGGCCATATACGTATAGACCAAAGCAGAATACGGGAAAGGGTGATTATTTTCCGATGCAAAATTCTGAAAATATTTTTTCGAGTAAATCATCGGAGGTGAATTTGCCGGTGATTTCGGAGAGCGCATTTTGGGCTAGTTTTAAATATTCAGCGACTAGTTCGCCCGTTTTTTGGTTTAAGAGATGGTTATTGGCGTTTTTTAAAAAAGCGCTGGCTCGTGCGATGGCATCGCAATGGCGTCTTCTAGCAATGAAATTGTTTTCGTGGGTGGCTTCAAATCCAGCGGTATTTTTTAAATAGTTTCTTAAGAGCTCAACACCAGCGCGAGTTTTAACGGAGAGTTTGATATGCGGATACTCTTTATTTTCTTTACAAGGGGCCTCATCAATTAAATCAATTTTATTTTCAACAATTACGGTTGGAATTTTCTTGTCGTTTTCGAAAAACCATCGAGCGATGATTTTTTTAAAATCTTCCGTTGGTTTTGATGCGTCAACCATTAATAATAATAAATCGGCCTGTTGAACAGCTTTTTGTGTGCGGCGTATGCCTTCTTTTTCAACCATATCTTCAGTAAGACGAAGACCAGCGGTATCAACGATCTGAATTGGCAAGCCGTCAATATGAATCGACTCGCGAATAATATCCCGCGTAGTCCCTGGGATCTCTATCACGATGGAGGTTTCTTGTCCGCTTAATAAATTTAATAGGCTGGATTTACCGACATTGGGTTCGCCCGCGATAACAACGGTGATACCTTCGCGCAAAAGGGCGCCTTGTCTGGCGGTTTTTTCTATTTCTTGCACTTGACGTATTAAATTTTCTAATGTCTCTTTTATCCGTTCGTCGGCAAGGAAATCAATTTCTTCTTCGGGAAAATCAATGGATGCTTCAATATACATTCGTAACTGGATTAAAGCATCCACCAATTGATGAATGCGTTTTGAAAATTTACCTTGCAACGAACGCATTGCTGAACGAGCTGCTTGTTCTGAAGAGGCGTTAATGAGATCAGCAACCGCTTCCGCTTGCGCGAGGTCTATTTTGTTATTCAAAAAGGCCCGCTCAGAAAATTCCCCCGGACGGGCTTGGCGCGCGCCGGCTTTTAAAACGATATTTAATAAACGATCCATGACCATAGGACCGCCGTGACCATGCAGCTCTAAAACGTCTTCGCCGGTAAATGAATGAGGTTTAGGGAAATAGAGGGCTATTCCTTCATCAATTATTAATTCTGAATCCCGAAATTTAACAAACGTCGCATACCGAGGCTTAGGAACGCACCCCAAGATTTTCTGAGCAATGTCCTTAGTCTTTTTCCCTGAAACGCGAACAACCCCAATCCCCCCTCGACCTGAAGGCGTCGCTTGGGCAACAATGGTTTCGGGGAGCACATGGTCATCTTTGATATAATTTCTCCAGGACTTAAAAATAACAAATCATAACATGAACAGATCAAAAACAATAATAGCGAGTTTAGTCCTCCTAGGGCTGACTGTAATAGCTTTTGGAGATGAGCATGACCTTACCTGCGAAAACAGGGATACCTTCAAGAGGAGTTACCTATAAGAATTGCGGGCTAACCTAGGAGACTAATCCCTCCCGAATTCAATTTTTACCGAAAGGGACAAACAACAAACTGTTGACCTCACGGTCCTTACATACGTTTATGTGCGCCCTGTTCCACTAAGGGAACCGCCATGACTTGACGTTGTAGTCGCGAAGGCACACATTAGTATACTTCTATAAATATTGCCGCCTGTAAAGACAAGTAGGAGATTACATTTGGAATAACGATGGGACTCTGACTTGCTGCAAACCAAAATCAAACCGGCTCTCACTACCCCTAATCGTCAACAATTAATATCCGGTAGCCCGTATGGAGCAAAGCGAAATACGGGACTTTATCTTTTCCGCTTCCGAACGCGCCGAGCTTTTAATTTCGCTTTATGGCTCTCATACGTTTTATTGACATACCATTGTTGCAGCGTCTGCACCACGTTGTTGGTGATCCAATACAAGACTAATCCCGCAGGAAAATTGATGAAAAAGACTGTAAAAATCACGGGCAGAATCCACATCATTTTTTGTTGCGTAGGATCTGGTGAAGTGGGGGATAACCATTGTTGAGCCAACATACTTAAACCCATGATAATGGGCAAAATATAATAGGGATCTTTAACGGATAAATCATAAATCCACAAAATAAACGGTGCTTGACGCAATTGGACGCTTTCAATAATAACGTAATAAAAAGCAATAAATACCGGTATTTGAATTAATATCGGCAAGCAGCCACCCAATGGATTAATTTTCTCTTTGCGATACAACTCCATCGTCGCGCGACTTAACGCCTGTCGGTCATCGCCATACCGTTCTTTTAGTTCTTGTATCCGCGGTTGCATTTCACGCATGCGCGCCATTGAACGGAAACTTTTCGCTGAAAACCAATAAAAAACGATTTTGATAAGAATCGTCGTGACAATAACAGACCAACCCCAATTCTTAACGACAGCATGAACAGCGCTGAGAATCCAAAACAAAAGCATGGAAATCGGCCATAGCCATCCGTAATCGATCGTTCGTTCTAATCCGGGTGATAACCCTTTTAATCGCTTAGCAATTTCGGGGCCGACATAAAGTGTAGCATGTGTGGCGGCTTCGCTCCCCGCGGCCATATCCATTTGAGGGCTAACAAAACCAAGCACGTAAACGTTTGGCTCACCGCTCACTGGAATCACGTGACTGTAATAGTGATAAGTTAATTCGGGGTTCCCCGGTACCAAAGCGGTCAAGAAGTAATGTTGTTGCATGGCAATCCAACTATTTTGGCTTATTCGATCAATATTTTCTTTATCCAGCGTTTCGTAACTCAGCTTTTCATAGGGAGTTTGCGGACTTCCCATAGAGGCGCCGTTATAACTTCTGACATAAAAATGACGATGTTCCGTCAGCGGTTGACGGCGGGTAATTTGAGTATAAAGGCTGCCTTGCCAGGGTTTAGAGGTGTTATTCTTCACTTGATAGGCTAAGTGAATGGCATAATCATCGCGATGGAACGTATAGGTCTTCGTAACTAGGAGTCTGTCAGGAGTTCGGCCGATGAGTTGGACGATGAGTTGATTCTGACCATTTTCTAAAACATATTGCTTTTTTTCCGACTCAAATTGAACTGTTGTTAGTTGACCATTTCCATTTGTTAACCCGCTTTGAGTAACGTACAACTCATTCGGTTCGCTGCTTAAAATTTGTACCGGAGTTTGTTTTTCCTCTAAGGAAACTGGATATTTAGGTAACTTTGCCAAAACAATGTTCCCACCATGAGTATCTATTTGGATATCAAGGACATCGGTTTTTACCGTGATCAGCCGCTCTTTTGGCACTTTAGCCATAAAAACAATCGTCCCTACCCCTTTTGTTTTCTCAGCCATCCCCAGAGTGAAAGGAGGAGGGGTATAAGCGGTCGAGTGATCAGTATTGGCAGTTGAGTGTTTTACTGTCGGACTTGGCTCCGGCGGTGGATAGTCACGCTGCCAAGCGTTAAACAGTGCAATAGCTAAAAGCGCAACAATGAGATATAAAATTATTCGTTTAATATCCACTAATTATGTCATCTCATTGGACTTTTCAGGCACCATATCAACCCCCCCAGGATGGAATGGATGACACCGCAGTAAGCGGCAAACCGTTAAACCAATACCTTTTATCACGCCGAAGCGCTTTAAGGCAGTTTCGGCATAACAAGAACAGGAAGGATAAAAGCGACAAGAATTCATTAACATTGGATCGATCAGGTGTCGATAAGCTTTGATCAAACCGAGGAGGAGTGTTTGGATTGCCTTTCCAATTGCGTGAACAATTTGTTTATGCATTGATACAGCTCTTTGTTACCAGCTTCCACTGAAGAGGCTTTAGCGACAACGACGATATCAAACGCCGGTAACCCCTTCTTTCTTATTCGAAAAGCCTCCTTGACTACTCGTTTGAGGCGATTACGCCACACGGCTTTTCTCACATTGTATTTGCCTATCACTACACCTAATCGTGAATGTTTTATTTCATTCTCTCGATAATAAAGCAAATAGTAACGTCCTATCACCTGTTGACGCGTCACATAGACACAGCGAAACTCATCTGTTGTACGGATTCGCCAACTTTCGGAAAAGCCTTTTTCCATCAAACGGTTAAACGCTTTCTTCCTTTCGCGCGGCGGCGATTCAGTACTTGACGGCCATTTTTTGTTGCCATTCGCGCACGAAAACCACACCTTCGATTTCGTTTCAGTTTGCTAGGCTGATAGGTCCGTTTCATAAGGCAACTCGTTTAAATCTTAATAGAACCCGCAATCATAAATCAGCGTACGCGGACTGTCAAATTGGGAAAATGCAAAGGGATGCGATTAGAAGTGTAGGTTTTCTATACCACCTTGCGGGCCCAGTGGCTAAGTAACCTAATGAAAAGTGCCCCTCCTTAAAGAGGGCGTTATAATGCGCCAACATAGAGTTTCTATTTTTAAAAAAAGGAGCAGGGCCATGAAAGATATTAAAATACTTGGTGTTGGTATTTATTGCAAAAGGGGTTTTTCAACTGTGTGGGATTGATGAGTGGGGTAAGGTGATCCACACGAGAGGGGTTAGGCGCTCAATATGTGTCCACTGTGGCAAGGCCTTAAGGTGGCTTGTGTGGTTGATAGAAGCGTGTGGAGGCGCGAACCATTGGTATCGGGTTCATGGG
>NZ_CAJRAM010000102.1 GCF_907164965.1 Coxiella endosymbiont of Ornithodoros maritimus | reverse complement strand
GTGAAGCCGCATATACGTTCTTTTCGTCAAAACTGATTGTTGACAACAACCCTGGGGCCATATACGTATGAGTTATTTAGTTGACTACTATATTTAGTTGACTACTATTATTATAATTAATTAAATTAAAATTAATTTTATAGTTTTTAAGCCTGTTATTATTGGGGATAAAGTTTTTTTCTCTATATAAATTAAATGGTTGAGATCTTTCTGTTTGTGAAAAATTAATCGAGATAAGGCTGTATAAGCTGTGTATGTTTGTGGATAACTTTAGAAATTCAGCAGTTTCTCTTAAATAAATAGAGGTTATCCACAAACAAACAAAATAACTTAAGGTTGTCTCGTCAGCGAAGCTGTCTCCTGATATGATCGAAAAATACTAAACGCTCCCGCCGAGTTGGGGCTCCAGACCGAGATACTAAGAAAAATGACTTTAGCGTTGACGGTTGCTTTCTTTTGAGTTAACAAGTTTAATCGCACCTCAGTTAAAAGGCTTACCTTGATGGATTATACTTATTAAAGTTAGAATAAATTTTTTCCTAGAAAAAGGATTTCTTTCATGTATAATTATAAAAAAATTCTTGTCACATTGTCGCTTGATCCTAATAGCGATCGACCATTGGTGGAAAAAGCGAAGGAGTTAAATGTTAACCGCGATGCTCAATTATATTTAATTCATGCGGTTGAATACTTTAATAGTTATGGGGCTGCCTATGGTATGGCAGCTGGGGTTGATGTCGAAGATATGTTATTGGAAGAAGCAAAAAAGCGAATGAATGAAATTGCTTCCCAATTAAATATTTCCTCCGATTGTCAGGTTGTGAAAGTGGGCCCTGCAAAGTTTCTTATTTTGGAGCAAGCCAAAAATTGGGGTATCGATTTAATCCTCGTGGGTAGCCATGGCCGTAATGGTATTCAGTTGTTGCTAGGTTCCACGTCGAATGCTGTTTTGCACGGCGCTCAATGCGATGTATTGGCTGTTCGGATCAAGGGTTCTTAAAGGTCAGAGAAATAAAAGCCGTCTTTGTTATCTTGGCCAGGTAATTGTTGAACACCGTTTTAATTGCAAAACGCTGTGGACATTTATGGGAGATAATTCAACTTTGTCGTGGGTCGAGAAAAACTTCAATTACTTTTCCATTTTCCTTAGCTATAACCGAACACGTGGAATAAAGCAAAAAACCTCTTGCTTTAAGCACTGTCCATAACGCGTTCCATAATTGCAATTGTTTTTAGTGATATTGTAAAATATCACACGCTTGTCGTAATTTTAATATCAGGGTGGCGGCGAATAACGACAATAGCAGAGCATGGCGCATCGAGAAGCAGACACTCAAACAATTCTTCACTTGACCATTGATCGATTTGTGAGGCATCCGCTAAAAGGCATTGCAAGGGTTCTTGTCGGCGCCCAAAATGTGTTATATTTTCCTTAATTCGATTTGATCGCTGTTTGTTATTGTCAATCGTAACTAACGTTTTTAAGTGATGGTTTACTTCTAAAATATGAGAAGTTTTGCTTCCGGGCGTTGCACACTCGTCGAGTACCATTTGGTTATTTTCTAGGTTCAATAAATACGCTGCAAATTGGCTGGTTGTGTCTTCAATGTAACAATAAACAATAGCCTTTGTTAAATCCTGGCAGCTGGTGTACCGAACAAGGTTTTTCTAGTTGAATATCCGTGGGAAAAAAATCGAGAGCCTTGGCAGAGATATTTTTTTGGTCCAGCATTTCTAAATAAATGTCACGGCAAATTTTAGTTAAATTAACCCGTATCTTATGGGAGGATGAGCGTTGTTAGCGATTAAAATAGATTCCTAATGTCTGGTTATGATTTTTTAATGAGTTGAATAAGCCATAAAGGGTGCGTGTATTGCTATTCGATGATTTTCTCGGTAAAAGTAAGTAATTCATCTTTTTCAGCGATAAAGCGTCGCAATCATTTATTAATTAATACTTTTGTTCACAGTTTTTTTAATATTTCAGCGGCGGAAACGATTTGATTAACGATAGTGTGGATGAGTATATTTAGGTAATTCAATTGATAACAGCTTATTATAATAATGAAAAATATATCGTGATATTTATTTCTTAAAGCCGAATGTAACAATTTTTCTGCCATTAATTTTGATTTAAAATACCAGCAAAGTGTGTTGTAGCAGAGTTCTTGAATCAGCGATTGATCATCTTCGTTAGCAGATAATAGTGCTGTTAATGAATGATTTGATTAACTAAAATCGCGGCTGTTGCCCACGTATTCATGATAGCAAAGAAATATCAGCGATCTGTGAAAACAGTTGTTGTAAAGAAGTCAGCAGAGCCAGTCGATTTTCACGTTTTTCTTTGTCATCGACCATTACCATAACTCTATTAAAGAAAATATCTATCGGTTCTTTGAGAGAAGCAAGTTCGCTTAATGCTTTTGTATAGTTTGCTTTTTTATAAAGATTATTAAATAATTCTGTACGTTCTTTAAGTTGATTGGCGAGAAGGTGTTCGGCATCGGAATCAAAGAGCGAATGATCGATCGTTTTGCTTTTTAGTTTGGTAGCCTTTTTTTTGAGAATATTGCTGACTCGCTTATTAGCTGCTGTTAATGCATCGGCTTCGGGTAACATTTGGAAATGTTGAACTGCTTTAATTCGGTGGTCAAAATCCAGCGGATCAGTTGGATGGCTGGCCAGAACGGCCATAAAAACAGAGGCAGGAACTTCTTTTTCAAGGTACCACGCGCGTAAACGTTCGATGATAAAATCGAAGGACTGATTTACAACGTTAGCATTTGGCAATTCAACCGCATAATTGTTTTTAGCTTCATCTAATAAAGCGAATAAATCTAATGATAAATCTTTTTCGATTAAAATGCGTAAAATCCCAAGCGCTGCTCGACGCAACGCAAATGGGTCTTTATCGCCGGTAGGTGATTTATTAATGCCAATAATACCTATAATAGTATCTATTCGATCCGCCACTGCCACGCAGGCGCTTAATAAATTCCGAGGTAGTTGATCCCCTGAAAAACGGGGTAAATAATGTTCTTTAATCGCTTCAGCCACGAGAGGCGGCTCTTTATTATGAACAGCATAATAATAACCCATAATTCCTTGCAACGTGGGGAATTCATAGACCGTCTCGCTAACTAAATCGCATTTGGAAAGAAATCCAGCGCGGGCTGCTAATTGCTCATCAATATTAATTTGTTTAGCAATAAAGGCAGCCAGTTTTTCAATTCGTCTCGCTTTGTCTGCGATTGCGCCCAGTTGTCGTTGGAAAACAACATTCCCAAGTTTGGATAACCGGTTTTCTAACGAAGTCCTAAGGTCATTGTCATAAAAGAAGGAGGCGTCCGCGAGCCTTGCGTTTATTACTCGTTCGTTTCCAACGATAACCCGTTTAGGATTTTTACTTTCAATATTGCTGATGATAATAAAATAGGGGAGCAGATCGCCGTTTTTATTTTTTATAGGGAAGGTGCGTTGATGCACTTTCATTGTTGTAATCAGAACTTCGGGAGGTAATTCTAAAAATTCAGCTTTAAAGTTACCAATTAAAACAACGGGCCACTCAACCATTCCTGTGACTTCTTCTAATAATCTTTCATCGATGATGGCTTCTCCTTTTTTATAGCCTGCCTTTTGGACAAGATAACGAATTTTTTCTCGTCGCTTTTCAAAATCAGCTATTACCATTCCATGGGTTAATAATAGTTTTTGATAGTCATCGGGTTTAGCGACTAAAATATTTTTAGGGTGATGAAAACGATGCCCGCGTGTTTCGCATGAGGCCATTTTTCCAAACAAAGTGGCAGGAATGAGATTTTTTCCCAACATCAGGATAATCCAATGAACGGGTCGAACGAAGAGCTCCTTATGATCGTTCCAGCGCATGGCCTTTGGTGTAGGTAATTGTTTAAGAGCCGATTGAATTATGTTGGGCAACAGATCGAGAGCATTTTGGCCCGGCTGTTCTATTTTACAATAGATAAACTCACCTTTTTTTGTTTTTTTAACTTTGAGTTGAGCGGTAGAAACGCCACAAGATTGTGCAAAGCCAAAACAAGCGAGTGTAGGGGTTTGGTCTTTGTCAAAAGCCGCTTTGACGCTAGGGCCCTGACGCTCTATTTTTCGTTGGGGTTGTTGAAGCGCTAAATTATTGACCAATACCGCCAAACGACGAGGTGTGGCATAATGGTGTATATTCCCGAATAATAAACCAGCTTTTTCTAATTCGGATTTAATTGTTTGGGATAATGCTTGGGACAGTTGGTTCAAGCTCTGCGGTGGTAATTCTTCGCAACCGATTTCTAATAAAAAGTTTTGTGTGGTCATTTTTAACACCCTTTCAGCCTATCATTACCCGCCAGTGGTAAAACGTGAGTAAGAGAGGAGGATACTTCTTCTTCCAACATTGGAAAGCCAAGTGTTTCTCGAGCGGAATAATAGGCTTCGGCAACGGCTTGGGCTAGTTTTCTGATTCGGAGAATAAATCGTTGGCGCTCTGTCACTGAAATGGCTTGGCGAGCATCTAGGAGATTAAAGGTATGAGAGGCTTTTAGGACCATCTCATAAGCCGCCAGCGGTAAGTGAACTTCAATTAGTTGGCTTGCTTCCTTTTCGTAAAAATCGAAAAAATTAAATAATGCTTCTACATTGGCGTATTCGAAATTGTAGGCTGACATTTCAACTTCATTTTGTTGGAAAATTTGTCCATAGGTGACCCGTCCGTTAGGGCCTTCGGTCCAGACAAGGTCAAACATGTTATCTATCCCTTGCAGAAACATAGCCAGACGTTCCAGACCGTAAGTAATTTCTCCAGTGACGGGTTTGCATTCTAAGCCGCCGATTTGTTGGAAGTACGTGAATTGTGTAATTTCCATTCCATCTTGCCAAACTTCCCAACCGATTCCCCAGGAACCTAGTGTAGGCGCCTCCCAATTATCTTCCACAAAACGAATGTCATGAGTGAGTGGATCAACGCCCAGCGTTTTTAGAGAACCCAAATAGATATCTTGAATGTTATCGGGGGATGGCTTCAAGACGACTTGAAATTGATAGTAATGCTGGGTGCGATTGGGATTATCTCCGTAACGCCCGTCGGTTGGTCGGCGCGAAGGTTGGACATAGGCAGCGCGCCAGGGTTCGGGACCGATAGCTCGCAAAAACGTCGCGGGGTGGAAAGTCCCAGCGCCAACTTCCATATCGAAAGGTTGTAACAAGACAACCCCTTGGGAGGCCCAATACTTCTGTAAGATGAGAATCATTTGTTGAAAATTAATAGAGCGTGATGATTTCATTTGCCAACTTTTATCACGATATCCAACAAAAAACCAGCTGTAGTCATTTTAAAATTGTGATCCAGCGCAGGCGCCTAGGCGTCAACTTAAGCATAAACCCCTAATGGCTGTAAAGTTGATGCTTCTCT
>NZ_CAJRAM010000101.1 GCF_907164965.1 Coxiella endosymbiont of Ornithodoros maritimus | reverse complement strand
ACCCACCCGTGGTGAAGCGTGAAAAACTTAAAAACCCGTCGTCCTCCCGCGGGGGCATCTGCTGTATTAATTGAAGCATACAAAACCTTCACGGCCGAGTCGGGAGGATCCTGGCTAAAAGGCTAAGAAAAGCACCATCGGTGTTTTTCTTAGCCTTTTAGCCAGGACTCCCGTGGCTTCGGCCGTGAAAGCCCTCGATTCTTTGTCTGTCGGTAGGCAGCCTACGCACGGAAACGACAGACATTTTTTCAACTACTTGATATTCCCTCTTTACCTCGCCCCCTTAAGTTGAGCTCTAGGTACCTGCGCGGAAAGGACGGGTTTTAAGTTTTTAGTCTTTACCACTTGGATAACGATAGGGTGAGGCTTAGAGCCTTTTGACCTCTCCCGTTGGGGTGGAGAAGAGGGGTTGTATCAGTGAGAATTTTATTACTTCCCTACTCGGTCGATTTCTTTTTGAAGGTTCTGCTGTGAGGTGGCGCCTGGTATAAAACCGAATTTGGCTAACGTTTTGTTTCCAATAACGAACGTCGGGGTGCCCGCTAGCTCCAGCGATTGAGCTAATTGGAAATTATCACGCAGTTGTTTTTGAGTAGCAGGATTGTCCATCTCTTTCTTTAGCTGAGCGAGATTTAATCCTAATTTTTCTGCGGTTTTGAGGGTGATTTGTTCTGATAATTGTCCGTCAACACTAAGCAGCGCGTTGTGGAAATCATAGTATTTTCTTTGTTTAGCGGCTGCCAATGATGCTTTGGCAGCATATTGTGATTGGCCGCCAAAAATGGATAGTTCTTTGAAGACAACGCGGAGGTTTTTATTTCGTTTCACGATAGATTGGATAACGGAATTCATAGCTTTGCAATAACCGCATTGATAATCGAAAAACTCAACTAATGTAACATTCCCTTGCGGATTGCCTGCCACTGGTGAGGTGGGGTCGTTAAATAATTGTTTTGCATTTTCCTTGATTGCTTTTGCGGCATGTTCCTGTTGTTGTGCTTCTGTTTGTTTTTGCCACGCTTGGGATGCTTCTACTACAACTTCTGGGTGGTTGACTAAATAATCGTGGATGATGCTTTGTATGTCTTTGACTTGTTGGGGAGAAAAACTGGATTGAGACGAGCCGGCTATCGCCACGCCTGCGGTCAAGGTTCCGGCTAAAAATAATGAAGTCAAACAGTTCTTCACGATCTATTCCCCTTAGAGTTAAAAATTATTACTCTGTCATAGTGGTTCGAATTTTCTGCATGGCGTTTTTTTCAAGCTGCCGAATACGTTCGGCAGAAACAGCGTATTGTGCTGCTAATTCATGAAGCGTTGATTTTTTTTCATTTAACCAACGCTGACATAGAATATCTCGACTTCGATCATCCAACAATTGCATTGCATCGTGCAATCGGTGCTCCTGATCGTCAGCCCAGTTGCTGCGTTCCAATTGCAGGGCTGGATTGTAGCGTTTGTCTTCAAGATAATGCGCAGGGGCGCCCCAACTGGGGGTACCGCTGTCACTTTCTTCGTCAGCGCCGTCAAAGGCTTCATCGTAACTATTTAACCTTTCTTCCATTTGGCGCACGTCTTCCGCGCTGACATTTAATTCTTCTGCCAATGTAAAAGCTTCGTGATCGCTAAACCAGCCCCGTTTTTTGGCGTGTTTGCGCAGGTTGAAAAAGAGTTTTCGCTGCGTTTTGGTCGTAGCAATTTTAACGATACGCCAGTTCTTCAGAATAAATTCATAAATTTCTGCGCGAATCCAATGCACAGCGAAAGACACTAATCGTACACCGACTTGAGGGTCAAAGCGCTTGACCGCCTTCATTAAACCGATGTTACCCTCTTGAATGAGGTCTGCTTGCGAGAGGCCATAGCCTGAATAACTGCGGGCAATTCGCACGACAAACCGCAAATGCGAAAGCACTAATTTGCGGGCAGCTCCTAGGTCGTTGCTTTGTCTGAATTTATTAGCTAAGTCGTATTCTTCCTCTGCACTGAGCAGCGGTATGCGGTTCACCCAGCTGATGTAGCTACCTATACTCCCAATTGACAACGGGCGTTCTTCAACGCGTGTGAGAAATTGGCTCATGGCTTATTTTGCTCAAAATTTGAATATGTTATTTAATTGAGGGCTCATTCTAACAGCGTTTTTGAAGAAGTGCTATACCAACTTAATCCATTGACACTTCCCAGCTTTTCTACCAAGAGTGCCTGTCATTTCGCAGTCGTATTACTTAGTGCAAGCCCCGATTAAACAGTCGGCAAAATCTAAGGCATTTTTTTGTAGATTTCTAAAGCTACCCAGGCGATGTCAGAATTTTCGAAAGAAAATTAATCAGTTTTTAATACTGCTTCAATGATTGTTATAATTCCTTTTCTTATTGTATAACAATCTTCTAGTATCCATGTCAGTTTGCATAAAACAATGAGGCTGACAAAGACTTCTTTGTGGCGTTGGATATAATTGAAGGTGCGATGTGCTTGTACGTCATTATCGCGGACTAAAACTCGTACAAGAAGGTTAGTATCAACGGATTTCATGGTTTTTACAATACCGTAGATTTGTTTGACACCGGGGGTCTTTGCGGCCACGATAACTTTCCCGTCAGGCTCAATAACAAACTCAACCTTATCGCCGGTATCGATACAGAGAAGTTTTTTTAATTACATTTGGCAAAGTAATTTGCCCTTTACTGGGGAGTTTTGCTTGTGCCATTGTAATTCTTTACAGTTAAGTACACTTCATTATGGCGTAGGAAATTAGAAGCGACAATTTCTTTTTCTAGCAAGAGAACCTGAGAGACGCGTTTCTTTCTAGAGGATGTTGCATAATTTTGCTTTTCGGGATGTCTTTTCATAAATACGGCCAAATTTACTGTGAATATGGCAGAGTGTTTAAAGACGTTCTACGGCGTTAAGTGCCGATAAATGACGAGCCAGGAGGAGCCGCATAGAGCCCCATGAGGATAGCAATTAAAATAATAGAAACTCCCGTTTTTATGCTTAATCCGTGGATAACATAATGGTAATTGTAAGTGGCCACTAGCAGTAAGGTTGGGGAGGCGGTTTCTAACAGTAAAATACTTACCAAAAACCACGCTACCCAGCCGCCTAGGAAGCCGTAAAAAACCGCGATATAAAAGCGGGCACCAATGAAAGAGGGTGTTTTGCCCCGAACCAGCTTGAGAATGGTAATTTCTTGCCGATAATTGTCCGTGGCGAGGCGAAGAGTGTTACCGATAATGAGAAAACACCGACGCTTAATAGAATTGCTAAAGTGTCCGTTATGCGTTGCCCAAGCGTAATCAAGTGGTGTGAGCGTTCCACCCATGTAAAATCTAATTGCGCAACCTTCAACCAGCGGTAAGGTTTTTAAATTCAATAGTAACTTTTATAATGCGGCAGGATTATTTGTAGTAGGGATAATGGTGAGCACTGGCGGTAGCGGATTGGATGAGAGGGTGTTAATAACATCATCCAACCCCATCGATTTTTTTAACTCACTAAGCCCATTTTCTGCGGAAGTATATTGGATGTTTGAAATATCGCTGCGATTCTTAAGTTGGGCAATCACTTGGTTTATTTTTGAATCGGGCGTATTTAATTTGAGGTAAAGTGAAATAGTAGGCTTTCCATTCCATGGTGTACTCAAAGTTTGGAAATTTTGTAAGAATAAATAAAACCCTGTCGGTAAAGCCATTGCTACTCCAATAACAGCGATTGTCATTATGCTGGCTAAGGGCGTCCGAATTAGTTCTCCCAATCCATAAAGGCAAGCGCGGCTATGATTAACGATCCATAACATTAAACGATTAAAACATTTTTGATCGCGTTTATTCATTCCACTAACCACCCTTCTTTTACAGTAATGATCCGATAATTTAATGGAGCAATGAGTGACAAATCGTGGGTCGCGAAGAGAATCGTAACCCTTACGGCATTGAAAGCTTCAAACAAACACATAATTTCTGAAGATAATTCGGGATCTAAATTTCCCGTCGGTTCATCGGCAATGACTAACATCGGTTTATTAATAATTGTGCGCGCGATACCGATGCGCTGCTGTTCATCAGTAGATAAAGAAAAAGGGTATAATTTTTCTTTTTTTAATAAACTGACTTTATCCAATGCGGCGTCTTAAATAAGGAGTTTCTCTCTTAGATAAGCGCGATAATGTGAAAGAAATATTATTTAAGCGCTTGGTGCCCATTGGGATAATTTTTGGTGACGTTGACAAAACGGATCACAAATGATTACTCCTTAAACAAAGCAGCGATGAATTCTTTCGCATTAAAAGGTTTTAAATCCTCAATTTTTTCGCCAATTCCGATAAAGCGGATAGGTAGTTGCATTTTTTTGGTGATGGCAAAAATTACGCCGCCTTTAGCGGTACCGTCTAATTTGGTGATGGCGATGCCAGTCAAGCCGATGTGTTCGTGGAATTGTTCCGCTTGATTAATTGCATTTTGTCCCGTGCCGGCGTCGAGCACTAATAACGTTTCCTGTGGTGCGTCGGGATTAATTTTTTCTATTACGCGCTTAATTTTTGCCAGTTCGTCCATGAGATGGGATTGCGTATGCAATCGACCCGCTGTGTCGGCAATTAGAAGGTGGCAATGCCGCGCCGTGGCCGCTTTCATGGCATCGTAAATCACCGAAGCACTGTCGGCCCCGGGTTGTTGAGCGATCACAGGAGCATTATTATGCTTTCCCCATGTTTGTAATTGTTCAATGGCTCCTGCACGAAAAGTATCGCCTGCTGCCAGCATCACCAGTTTTTTTTGTAATTGATAAAAATGAGCGAGCTTTGCAATGGTGGTTGTTTTTCCTACACCATTCACTCCGACGGTTAAAATAACAAAGGGCGATGCGTTAATTTCTAAGAGTTTTTGGCAAGGCTCCAATATATTGAGTAACTCGATTTTTAAAGCATCAATTAATGCATTAGGATCGGAAAGTGATTTTCGAGCCACTTGTTGGGAAAGATTATTAAGAATTGATTGAGTGGCTTCTATTCCTATATCCGCGGATAATAGGATCATTTCCAATTCCTCCAACAAAGAAGCATCGATCGTTTTCTTTCCAAGCACGAGGTTGCTTAGCCCATCCGTCAATCGGCTGCGTGTGCGCTTGAGACTTTCATTAAGTCGGCCGAACCATCCTTTTTTTGGTTTTGAAGTTTCGTTATTTTTATTGAGCGGCGGTTTTGATTTTGAAAAGCCGAACATCGGTGGAATTCCTGTTAAAAAGCGTTACAATGCCTGTATGCTATCGTAGCATGTAAACTATTCAGGCACCTAACGTGCGTGCAAGGCTGCAAACGTCAAACGTCCAGTTTTGAGCCGAAGTGGGACGCAAAGTTCGCGAAGAGCGCCCGCGCGCAGTGTATACGAATACAATGTGAGCACTTTGAGCGGATTTTTCGTCCTAGATCGGCCAAAAATGGGCGTTTCTATCCACAGGCTGAACAGTTCATAGCATGGAACGTTAAAGTGGAGCAGAGCCGAGCTGATGAGCAGTACATAGATACAGATACCGCTGGATTATTAGTTTATTACTGATGGTGTGTTTTGATTTTGTGCAAGCCGGTTCTATCCATACGTATCAGTTAGACAATGGGCTTAAATTAATCGTCAAAGAAGACCATCGAGTGCCGATGGTCTTTACTTCCGTGTGGTACAAAGTCGGTGGTAGTTATGAGCACAACGGCGTTAGCGGCATTTCGCACGTATTAGAACACATGATGTTCCGCGGCACTCAAAAATACCCCGCCGGTGCGTTTGAAAAAGAAATCAGTGATGTAGGTGGTGAACAAAACGCCATGACCGCTGATGATTTTACCGTTTATTTTGAACGCTTAAGTGCAGATCAGCTGCCCACGGCCTTCCGATTAGAAGCCGATCGTATGCACAATTTAGTATTGAGTAAAAATGATTTTGATAAAGAAATCCAGGTCGTGATGGAAGAGCGGCACATGCGTTATGACAATAATCCCACGAGCTTAGCATATGAACGTTTTATGGCAGCAGCGTTTGTTAATAGTCCTTATCACCACCAAGCCATTGGATGGATGACCGATTTGCAACACATGACAGTGCAAGACGTGCGAGATTGGTACCATGCGTGGTATGTTCCCAATAATTCCATTGTCGTAGTTGTCGGTGCTGTAAATCCGGAACAAATATTAGCGTTGGTGAAAGCATACTTCGGCCCATTGGAAGTAAAACCAGTACCCCACTTAAAACCGCGGATTGAAATTCCACCCTTGGGTACAACGTCTGTTAAGATCGAAGTGCCTGCTCGGTTACCAATGATCATGATGGGTTATCAAACGCCGTCGTTAACCACGACAAAAGAAAAATGGCAGCCGTACGCGCTTGATGTATTGTCTACTTACTCTGTTGCTGTTGGGCGGCAGAGGTAGTTCGCGTTTTTCGCGCGATTTAATTCGCGGGAAACAAATGGCGAGCCAGGCTGCAATGGACTATCAACTTTATCAACTGCACAGTAATCAATTTGTTTTATTTGGAATTTCGGCGCGAGCTCATTCTATTACTGAATTAAAAGAGGCATTTACCAACGAAATTAAAAAGCTTCAAACGGACCCGGTGAGCGAAGAAGAACTCAAGCGCGTGAAAGCACAAGTGATCGCGCAAAATATTTATAATCAAGATTCGTTAATGAATCAAGCGATGGACATCGGAGGGGCAGAGGTGATCGGTTTATCCTGGCAATCTTCGCAAGATTATGTGAAAAATATTGAGGCGGTAACGGCGAAGCAAATACAACAAGTCGCTCAATTGTATTTAATTCCGCGCCACCTTACGATTGGGGTTTTGCAACCGACAGGCGAACCCACTCAACCCCCTCGTTCAGCCGTTATCGGCGGGGTTACACTGATGTGTTTGCTCATTGTTATCATCAGTTTATTCATTTCATTGAACCTTTTTGCGAGTGAATCCACACCCCTTGTAAATATTCAACATTGGGACACAAAAAACGGTGCAAAGGTTTATTTCGTTCGAGCGTCGGAAATTCCAATGCTGGATATTCAAGTCGTGTTTGCGGCTGGTTCGTCGTACGATGGTCAGGCGTGGGGGTTGGCTTCATTTACTAATTCAATGTTAGCGGAAGGAACGGCAACGCAGAATGCGGATCAAATCGCCGCGGCTTTTGACCGCGTCGGTGCTCAATATCCTAATGGTGTTGATCGTGATATGGCGATGCTCAGTTTGCGAAGTTTAACGAGACCGGATTTTTTGAAACCGGCACTAAAAGCTTTTGCTGATGTCTTGGTCGGGCCTACTTTTCCGCAAAAAGCTTTTATTCGAGTGAAGCACCAACTGCTGTCCAATATTGAATACAATGAACAGTCGCCCAATGTTGTAGCTTCAAAAGCTTTTTATTCGGCTATTTATGGAACGCACCCGTATAGCCATCCCCCCGAGGGAACGATAAAGACCATTAATGCCATAACGAATGATGAAGTGAAATCGTTCTATCAAAAATTTTACGTCGCCAATAATGCTAACGTAGTGATCGTCGGCGATTTAACTTGCAAACAAGCACAAGGAATCGCCGCACAAGTGATTGGCGCTTTGCCAACTGGAAAACCGGTGCCGGTGCTACCCAAAGCGATAACAGCAAGCGGTATGTTGCGGCGACAGATCCCTTTTTAGCGCAACAAACCACCATTATTTTAGGACAAGTGGCCATTAAACTGGTCAGCGCTGATTATTTCCCTTTGGTGGTCGGCAATCAGGTATTGGGAGGATTGCCTTTATCCTCTCTTTTATTTGAGCAAGTGAGGAACCAACGCGGATTGACTTACGGGGCTTATAGCCAATTGGCGCCGTTAAAATACGGTGGTCCTTTTTATATTTCTTTACAGACCGGCAAAGATAAAGCAGTCGATGCCTTAAAAATCACCCAGTCTGTTTTGCAGCATTTTGTAGAAAAAGGACCTACGTTATTGCAACTACAAGCGGCGAAAAAAAATATCATCGGTAACCTTCCATTGCAATTGTCCACGAATGCAAGCGTGTTGGCGAATGTCACTAATATGGTTTTTTATGGGTTGCCATTAGATTATTTAGATACTTATCGTCAGAATATCCGAGCGGTAGATACGCAGCAAGTGACCGCGGCATTCCAGAAGACTATTCGCCCTGCCCAGTTAAGAATCGTTGAAGTAGGATCGTCAACTCCCCTGAAGGGGGAGAGGAATAGTGGGAGGCACCCTATCATTACCACAAGCGGGAGTGACGAAACCCAAAATTAAGATGGCTGGGACTTGAAGATAATGATATAAATGGCCTTGAGGATTCTTATAATATTTTTCTAAAGCTAAAAAATGGGTGGTAAACTAAGAATCATTGGAGGAAAATGGCGCAGCCGAAAAATTGATTTTCCGGATTTATCCGATTTGCGCCCCACCACAGATCGCATTCGTGAAACCTTGTTTAACTGGTTAGCCCCTTATATCGTTGATGCGCATTGTCTGGATTTATTCACCGGCAGTGGTGCCCTGGGACTCGAAGCCTTATCTCGTGGAGCGGCACAAGCCACCTTTGTTGATCATTCACGTTATTTGGTTGATAAATTGAGGAAAAATGTTGAGATTTTACAAGCCAGCAATGCTCAAGTACTTTGCGGAGATTTTGCAAGCGTTATCCCTTCTTTAACCGCAACTTCTTACAATATCGTGTTTCTCGACCCCCCTTTTTATAAAAACCTTGTCGAAAAAGCCGCTCTCCATTTGGAAGACAGCAAGCTATTGGCCTCGAATGCTTTTATTTACGTAGAAACTGAGAAAAATCTAAAGCCATTGCCCCTTCCCAAAACTTGGAAAATCTATCGTGAAAAAGCGACTTTAAGTTTGGCCTATTACTTATTCGAACATCTTCCTCACAAGGAGGGTTTGAAAAAGGGTAAGATACGGGAAATAACGCCAATTTCCCGTATTCCGCTTCGCTCACACGTATATGGATGGACCCACCCTTGTTGTTAACAATCAGTTTTGATGAAAAGAAGCGGTTGCATTACCAAGTATTTTAATATCTTTCATGGCCCTGCTCCTTTTTTTAAAAATAGAAACTCTATGTTGGCGCATTATAACGCCCTCTTTAAGGGGGGGTACTTTTCATTGGTCTACTTTCTACTTCAAGGGGTTTCCAAATTTTTGTGGGAGTTAATATTTTGTTCAGATTTTGAAGGTAAAATGTATTTTTTAAATTGAAACGAATATAGATTAATGTCACGATTGCCCCCCTAAAACCAAGAGAGGAAGGAGAAAAGGAGCCGGAAATTAAATACGAATTTAGCGACGCGTACTTTTTTCAGCAGAAGAAAGAGACTTATGAACTAACTATTGATAAAGGTTGGGAGTTACTTTTTCCTTTCCCGTCAGACTTTGATCGATTAACGGTAATACAAAAAATTAAGTTGTTAGAAATTAAAAACGGTGGTGGTCAGTCCCTTAATCAATTATTAGTGAAAAACTTATCCCAGAGGAAAGCTAAGTATTTAGATTTTTTCCCACCCTTCAAGAATTTTAGGGAGAAAGCAAAAGTGGCCGGAATAAATGGGAAAGAATTTTTCAGTTAGTGCGGGGAATATATCCTTATCTCAGAGGGGCAAAAAAGATTTATTTACTAACTTGCCGAAGTAGTTACTAATTTGTGAACTGCTGGTTGTGGTAAATGCTATTGAGCAATGGTTGGAAAGTTTAGGGAAAAACCTACGGGATGGAAAGAAGGATGGATATTGTTTGATTTATTAATCGTCTTTTGTAATTCTGATTTTTTACGCCTAGATGGAATTCTTGAAATGTTAGAGAAGACTAATAGTCGCTATCGAGCCTGTGGGCATCTCACGATGGATCGATCGGGAGGGGATGCTGAGAAAGGGGTAAGAATTAGAGAAAATATGTGGAGTTGTTGGTTAGTTTAGTTGAAAAAGATTGTAATTTATTGAGTCGCGTCCAACAATTGTTGGATAACACAACCAGTCAAGGAGAATGACTCTCCGAATGCGCGTTTATTTCTTAACCTTCAATCTCCAGATTTTGTAGGACGTTTTACGGAAGAATTTAAAAAAATAGAAAAATCAGGAAGAGAAACAATTGTATTGTGAGAGGCGCAAAGATTTAGCTTTTGAAATAGAGATGAACAGCCTATTGAAAACATATTATAATAAAGAAATGGACCTGTGCCCCCGGAATTTAAATGGATTTTCTTTTCCTCATCGTAATTCTAATAGGACTATTACCTGGTTGGAATTTATTGTCGATGAATCTTCACAAGAATAGAATGCTTACTTATTTGAAGCGTTTTAATTATTTCCACGAGAACAACACTTATAAAGTGACTTTGCCGAGATATTATCTGAAAAAAGCCTTATTAAAACATGTTGTTCTAATTTTACATGGTTACAGCGCCTCTCCGGCTGAATTTAATGTTTTATTTCCCTTGGGAAAAAGGAGAAATTCCTTTTTATTCGCCACAATTGGTCGGTTTTGGCATTGGTTCAACACATTTGCTCGAAGTGACTACTGCGGATGACCAATTACGTTACACTATTACTATTACCTCGTATTAAAAAGCGTTGCCGAGAAGGTCTCGATTCTTGCTCACTCCAGGGGAGGGCTTTTGGCCTTCAAAATAGCTGAGCAATATGCGGTCGATAATTTAATTTTATCTGGCCCTAATTTAACTGCTTTAAAAAGTGATCTCCGTATTCGTCGCTTATTGTTGACTCCTATAATGAGACAATTTATCCAACTTTTTAGACCTTATTTCGCTAAGCCGATTCGTACGGGTCATAGCACTAATGTTAGATGCATTAGATCCAGCAGACGTTAAATCTACCTTTCATTTTACAACCTTGCTTACACGCAGTGTGTTATTCATTTGGAAATTACAAGAATCATTGGATTTAAGTAAAATGAAATATGGTTGCTGCTATTTGCTTTATGGGAAATATCATTAAACCGTGGATATCGAGGAAATCAAAACTCTACTTGCTGATTATCATTTAACTTATTTACAGGTTACCAATATGAAAATTCTGCCCGTAACATTTTTGAAGATTGTGGTAAAGAAAAAGCAGCAAGAGACGTCATTAATATTTTGAAGGCGTTTAATTCAAATGAATGACGGTTTGTTTTCCAAAATAAATTTACTTCTTGTCTGTAATTAGAGTGGTGCTGCCTTCGACGACTGCCCATCTGCTATATGAGATTCATTTTATTTTTACTTGGAATTACGATTACTAAACGTCTAAATTCTCCACCGCCAACGCATTTTGTTCAATAAAAAGGCGACGAGGTTCGACTTGGTCGCCCATTAGGGTGGTAAAAATTTCATCGGCCATGACGGCGTCTTCAATACTCACGGATAATAAACGACGATTTTCGGGATCCATCGTGGTTTCCCAAAGCTGGTCGGGATTCATTTCACCTAACCCTTTGTAGCGTTGGATATTCAGGCTTTTTTTTCCTTCCTCGATCAACCATTCAAGCGCTTCGCCAAAATGAGTAATTGTTCGGCGTTTGTCGTGCCGCACGATATAAGCTCCCGGCTCGATGAGTCCAGAAATTTTGTTATATAAATTAATAAAATGACGGTAATCCGCACAGCCGAAAAATTCTTGATGGAAAAGGTGTTGCTGTGCGAGGCCATGATTAATAATCGTAACTATCGGTAAATACAACTCCCGTTCGTCGTCTTTTTTGATGATGGTTTGATAACGCAGGGTATTTTCTGTTTTGGGTTTGTTTAACTGTTCCTCCAACCGCTGTGTCCAAGCAATGACTTTTTTCTCCTCACTCAAATCTGCAGTGGTTAAAGGGGGAAAGTTCAGCAGCCGTTTTAGTATATACAGAGGGTAGCGTTTACCCAATCGATTAATACTTCGCATTGCAGTGCGATAATGGGCCGCCAAGCTCTCTAGCGCAGAACCTTGGATAGCGGGCGCTTGAGGTGCCGGATGAAACTGAGCGCCGTCCAACGCCAATTGGAGCAACAACGCGTCTAAAGCGAGATCGTCTTTAACGTATTGTTCTTTCTTACTTTTTTTAACCTTATATAGGGGGGGTTGTGCAATGTAGATATGGCCACGCTCAATGAGCTCAGACATCTGCCGATAGAAAAAAGTGAGTAGCAAAGTGCGGATATGTGAACCATCGACGTCGGCATCGGTCATGAGGATAATCCGATGATAACGAAGCTTATCAGGATTGTATTCTTCTTTACCAATACCGCATCCAAGGGCAGTAATTAACGTGCCGACTTCCGCAGAAGAAAGCATTTTGTCAAAACGGGCCTTTTCAACGTTTAAAATTTTACCTTTGAGGGGCAAAATGGCTTGATAGCGTCGATCACGCGCTTGTTTAGCCGAACCGCCAGCAGAATCACCTTCTACTAGGAACAACTCGCATAGAGCGGGATCTTTCTCTTGGCAATCGGCTAGCTTGCCAGGCAGTCCTCCCAAATCTAATACGTTTTTACGTCGCGTCATGTCCCGTGCTTTGCGGGCAGCTTTTCTGGCACGAGCAGCATCGATGACTTTCATTGCAATGATTCGGGCTTGTTTAGGGTTTTCAAGCAAGTAATCGTGTAATTGTTTAGCAACGGTAGATTCAACCACGGGTTTAACTTCTGAAGAGACCAATTTATCTTTGGTTTGCGATGAAAATTTTGGATCGGGCACTTTAACTGAAAGGACTACCGTTAAACCTTCGCGGGTATCATCCCCGTTGATAGTGAGTTTGCTCTTTTTAGCCAGTGCTTCTCCTTCAATATAGTTGTTGAGGGTACGCGTGAGAGCAGCTCGGAAACCCGCTAAGTGGGTGCCGCCGTCATTTTGAGGGATATTATTCGTAAAGCAAAAAATGGTTTCTTGGAATCCATCGTTCCACTGCATGGCGACTTCCACGACGATATCGTTCTTTTCAGTGGAAAAATGGAAGACGTCTGAATGAATGGGGGTTTTTTTCTTATTTAAATGTTCAACGAAAGCTTTTATGCCACCTTCGTATTCAAATGTATCGCCTCTGCTTGTGCGCTCATCTGTCAATTCAATGCGGATACCAAGATTGAGAAAAGCAAGCTCCCGTAGCCGTTTTGCGAGGATATCGTAGTGAAATTCCGTGTTACTAAAGATAGCATTGCTGGGTTTGAAACGGATTTCAGTACCCGTTTTGTCACTTTTTCCGGTTACTGTCAAAGGAGCTTGCGGGACACCCATTTTGTAGGTTTGGTTATAGACGTTACCGTTTTGGCGAATAGTCATATAGAGTTCTTCTGATAAGGCATTAACCACTGAAATACCGACGCCGTGGAGTCCGCCGGAGACTTTATAAGCATTTTTATCAAATTTACCGCCTGCGTGAAGCAGCGTCATAATAACTTCGGCGGCAGATCGGCCTTCTTCTGGGTGGATATCTGTGGGAATGCCCCGGCCGTTATCCCGTACGCTGACAAAACCGTCAGCATGAATAGTGATCCAGATATGGGTGCAAAAACCTGCTAGGGCTTCGTCGATAGAGTTATCAACAACTTCGAAGACCATGTGGTGAAGCCCGGAGCCATCGTCAGTATCGCCAATATACATCCCGGGGCGTTTGCGAACGGCATCTAAGCCTTTTAGGACTTTAATAGTGGAAGAGTCATATTTTTGTGGTGCACTCACGCTCATTATCACTCCGTGCTAAGGTTAGGGGTCATTGTGTTCCAAGTGATTTTTTAGGGTCGAATTATACCATAGATTGGAGCTCCTGTGAGGATTTTTTTATAGGATTAAATTATTTAACGATTTGATTTTAAACTAAATAAGTCATAGGTACTTTTATATGAAATCCTATTTAGGTTCCGCGTGAAACATTGGTTCGGACTTGTTCTATCTAATCCTGTAGCCTGTATTCCGCTTCACTTCATACAGGCTACATATACCTCTCCTCCCTAACTTGAGCTGTTCGACATCTCATTAGGGGCATCTTGCCTTGAAAAGACAGTTATATATGAATAATTACGCCTGTTGTTTTCCAGCAAAATCTGACCCACTACTGAGCGTTGAAAAGCTCAAATTAGAGAGAAGTGAGGTATAGCGGTGACTTTGCCATGTTCCACGTGGAACATGGCGCTGTGAGAGGGGAGGTTTATGTCGTTGGGGTCAATTCCCGAAATGAATACCTGAGATTCTAGACAATTAACTAAATCAATCACGCGATCGCGTTTATTCGCATCCAATTCGCCGGCTAAATCGTCGATTAAATAAATGGGACTAATGCCAGTTTTTTCTTTAAGGAGAAGTCCCTGAGCGAAATACAAGGCGTAAGTAACCAGTTTTTGTTGACCTTGCGAAAGGATATCTTGAGCAGGAAGATCGCGAAGGGTTAATCGAAAATCCGCACGTTGTGGACCGGCTTGTGTGTAGCCCCGTTGAAGATCTTTTTTCAGGTTAATTTGGAGTTGCTCCATTAAAGAATATTCCTCTGACCACCCACGGAAATAGTGACCGATTAAAGAGTGCGCTGGCAAAAATTTTTGAAGCATCTGGGTAAATAAGGGTTTAAATTCTGTAACTACATTTTGACGCAATTGATGAAGTCGTTCGCCATCCTCGACTAACATTTTGTCCCAATGAATAATTTCTCCTAGTGGAAGTTTCGCTTTAAGCGCTGCATTGCGCTGTTTTAATGATCGCTGTGAGCGTTGCCAAATCGGAAAAAAGGAAGGTTCCACGTGAAACATTAACCAATCCAAAAATTGACGTCGGGCTCTGGGGCCATCGAGCAAAAAACGATGGCTCATTGCGCTTAAAGAACAGAGGGGTAGTCGCTTTGCCGCTAAAAACCAACTCGAAGCAGTTTCGCCATTAATTCTTAAACATCGATCGCCGTGACGGTCCCTTTCTACACCAAGTGGGATAAATTGTGTGCCGTTGTAAAGGATAATAAAAATTAAAAATCTATCAGTATTGTCTTGAATTAAACGTTGAGAAAGATGAGTGCGAAATGAACGCCCTACACTGAGGTAATAGATTGATTCGAGAATGCTTGTTTTCCCAACACCGTTTTGACCAAAAAAAAAGTTAAATTGAGGATGTGGCGTGATGTTGACATCCGGTAAATTTCGGAATTGATTAATTTTTAAGGACTCAATATACGGCATTTGACTATAGGCGCATAGGCATAACCACAAAAGCGCTATCCGATGGATTCTCGACTTCGTTGATTAAAACGCTGCTATCGGGCGTTGAAAAGGTTAATCGCATGTTTCCAGAGTTAACTATATTTAGAATATCGAGCAAATAACCGACATTAAAACTAATGTCTAAATTTTCTCCCGTATAGTCGATATTAATTTCTTCTTCGGCGACTTCTTGTTCTGGATTGGTGGCTAAAATTCGCAATAATCTTTGTCGAAGCTCGAAACGGACCCCTTTAAACTTTTCATTGCATAAAATAGCTGTTCGACTGAGGGCCTGTTTTAGAATATCCCGATCAATAACAAATTCTTTATCGCCACCCTTCGGAATAACGCGCTCACAATCCGGAAAACGGCCCTCAATTAATTTAGAAGTAAACGTAAAATCGTTAGTAGAAATACCGATGTGATTATTCCCAATTCGAATAGTGGCTAGTACTTCATCTTCCCCGAGTAAACGCAAGAGCTCAATAATTCCTTTACGTGGGATGATAATTTGTAAACGGTGCTCCGTGTTTGTTTGAACCAGTAAAGTATTAGCGGCTAGGCGGTGCCCGTCAGTGGCGATAGCGCGTAATTTGTTAGGGTAAGTTTCGAGCAATAAACCGTTCAAATAATACCGAACGTCCTGTTGGGCCATCGCAAAATGGGTTCGGTACAAGAGATGGCGAAACGTGCCTTGAGGGAGAGAGAGTTCAAGCTGACTTTCACGTCTTTCTACAGCGGGGAAGTTTTCCGAAGGCAGAGTAGAAAGCATGAAGCGACTGCGGCCCGAGCGAAGAATAATTTTTTCTTTATCGCGATAAAGCTCGATAAGGGCGTTGTCAGGCAAAGAGCGGCAAATATCCATTAATTTTCGGCCAGGAAGGGTGAGGCGATAAGATTCTGTTGAATTTTTATTCAATTTGGTTTGCCCAATGAGCTCGACTTCAAGGTCGGTACCTGTAATAGAAAGTTGATCCGTTTCAATAGAGAGCAGAACATTGGAAAGAATAGGTAAGGTCTGTTTGCGTTCGACAACCCCGATAACCAATTGTAACGGTTTTAATAATGTTTCGCGGATCAAATTTAATTTCATAGACTCCCCCCCCCCACCTAAAAAAATATTAGTACTTTAAAATAAATGCCTTAGTGTTATTCTCGATAAAGTTGTAAAACCCTCAATACTACTTTTCACACTTCCTCTCCCGGAAACGGGAGAGGCTAGGAAAGGACAAAGAAGCGTGGTAGTTAGTTTTTAAAAACCCGCTCCCCCTAGGGAGAGGTGACAGTTCTTTTAGCCAACTTCTCTTTACCTCGACAAAATCCGCATCAGATTTTTATAATCTTCTAAGATATCCAGCGACGTAGCAAGTAATTCTTTTAGTTTGCGACAGGCGTGTAAGACTGTCGTGTGATCTCTACCTCCAAAAGCATCACCAATTTCAGGAAGGCTGTGATTAGTAAGCTCTTTGGCGAGAGTCATGGCCATTTGTCGGGGGCGCGCGACGGAACGATTGCGTCGTTTTGCTAATAGATCGGCCACTTTGATCTTATAATATTCAGCCACCGTTTTCTGGATATTTTCAGTGGTGATCAATCGAGCTTGAAGCGTGAGTAGATCCTTGAGTGCCTCACGGGCGAAGTCAACCGTTATCGACTGCGCCGTAAAGCGGGCATTGGCGATCACCCGCTTTAAAGCGCCTTCCAATTCCCGCACATTGGATTGAATATGCTTGGCGATGAAGAAAGCAACTTCGTGGGGAAGATGTACCTTCAATTGTTCTGCTTTTGAGACCAAAATGGCCACCCGTGTTTCCAATTCGGGTGGCTCAATGGCGACGGTCAAGCCGCATCCAAATCGAGATTGGAGACGCTCCTCTAACCCAATAATTTCCTTGGGGTACCGGTCACAGGTTAAGATGATTTGCTGTTGACCATCCAATAACGCATTAAAAGTATGGAAGAATTCTTCTTGTGATCGATCCTTGCCTGCAAAAAATTGAATATCATCAATTAACAGCGCATTTAAAGAGCGATAGAAGCGCTTAAACTCATTCATCACATTGTGTTGCAACGCTTTGATCATATCAGCAACAAATCGTTCTGAATGGAGGTATAAAACTTTTTTACTCGAATCTTTTCTCAAAATAGCGTTGCCAACAGCGTGCATTAAATGTGTTTTACCAAGCCCGACACCTCCATAAATAAAGAGCGGATTATAAGCTTGTCCGGGATTTTCAGCTACCTGGGTGGCGGCCGCTCGTGCTAATTGATTCGATTTACCTTCGACGAAACTATCAAAAGTAAAATTATTATTGATATTTGCTTGGGTGTGAGAAATCGTGGTGCTCTCAAGGGAAGGCGCTGCGTTTCTATGAGAGGGCTTATGGTAATTTTTGATTGGAGTTTCTGTAAACTTACTTCCTATTTGAAGTCTTATTTGAGGAGGTGTGTCGGACAGCTCATCCAAAAGTTCTGTGATGCGGTTTAGAAAACGCTCATTGATCCAATCCAAAACAAATCGGTTCGGTGCGAGTAGTAGTAAACCATTTTGTTTGGATTCGATAGCATGCAGCGGACGAATCCAGGTGTTATATTGTTGCGGCGGAATTTCGTCTCGCAAATAACCGAGACATTTATCCCACAATGAGGTTGGTAATGACATAATCGTGCAAATTCAGAAATTTTAGAGTTTGTAAGGCACCTATTCTATCTCGCTGTGGATAACTTATCTAGGGTGGAAAGAAAAGAAATTAAAGCTTTAATTGTTCATATTCTTAGCGAATTGGCCTTAGAATAGAAGTAACCTAATGAAAAGTGCCCCTCCTTAAAGAGGGCGTTATAATGCGCCAACATAGAGTTTCTATTTTTAAAAAAAGGAGCAGGGCCATGAAAGATATTAAAATACTTGGTGTTGGTATTTATTGCAAAAGGGGTTTTTCAACTGTGTGGGATTGATGAGTGGGGTAAGGTGATCCACACGAGAGGGGTTAGGCGCTCAATATGTGTCCACTGTGGCAAGGCCTTAAGGTGGCTTGTGTGGTTGATAGAAGCGTGTGGAGGCGCGAACCATTGGTATCGGGTTCATGGG
>NZ_CAJRAM010000100.1 GCF_907164965.1 Coxiella endosymbiont of Ornithodoros maritimus | reverse complement strand
GATGCGGCAGAATTCGATCGAATCTCGATGGAGATCGCTAAGACTATTCAAAAAGAACAACAAGCAGAAGCGTATAAAAAACTGATTCAGAATCTGAGAAAAATAAAGCTTATCTTGAAGCTTCACAGCCATTACCACAGAGTCATGTCATTTCAGACAGTAACTTTTCTGCGCTTTCTTCATTGAAATTCGATTTTGAAAATTCATTGACTGATTTCCAGGATGAATTGTAAAGGTCAATACAGTAAGTGCCTGAGAATAATGTTATTTCGCAAACAACGGCGAATCAAATTAAAAAAGTAATTGACTTACCACTCGAAGAAATTTCTGTGCAAGAAAAAATTGAAGAGTGCTACCGGTAATTAGTTAGGCCGCAGCCTTCAGTTTCTGTTTTAGATTAAGAATTGAAACAAATGGCTCCTGTACTCCGACCGCAAGTGACTCAATTATGGGAAATTGGAAGGGATCCTCTGAATGAACATTTTGTGAATATCGATCAAGCGTTAGCGGTGTCAGTCCTTTTTGATGTTTACACTAATCGTTTCGCGCAGCAATGTGATGCGATATACTTAGTGCAAATGCGCAGGCTTTTTAGAAAACTACTTTCTACGCGCTTCTAACGGTAGTTTCGCCAATCTTTTTAGTCGTTCTTATTCGTCGCGATTTTTTAACCGATGGCTTATTGACAACGTGGTCATGATGAAGCGTTAGAAAGAGAGACCTTGACTACCTCAATGGGCCTCTAATAATAAAAAAGGGGTGGTCGCTATAACCACCCCGGGTTGGTGATTCCTACTAAGCAGTTCTATCCTTAGATCTTTCTCTTTCCATGAGATAAAGTCCCATAACTTCGTGGTTACCTTTTCAGAAAGGACAATCTTATTAATCGCTTAAATTTATAAATAATTTAGCAGTTCTTCGAAGAAGAACAACAATCCCCAAAAAAGACTAACGTATAAAAGGAATTTTTCTTTTGTGAGAAAATAAAAATACTCATTCATTTAAATAATTAAATATTTTTGGATAAATTTTTGCTGCTAACAGCGTTGTAGTAACTAGTAAAACTACTGACGAAGTGTTGAGATATTTCTTACAAATGAGCTTGAAGAATTTCGATAACAGGATTGGTATCAGGATAAATGCTGAACCATAAATAAAAAACCGCAGCGTTGTGTTCTACTAGCATACCAAGGCCATCAAAATTATATTTTACGTCTTGATCTTGTGCCCATTGCAGAAAGGGCGAAGCACTTTTGCCATAAGAAAGATCATAGCAACAACTCTGCGGGCCAACAAGAGCATCGGGAAGCGGAGGAAATTTTCCTTGATGCCCTAAGCTGGTCGCATGAATAATGACGTAATATCGGATAGGTTCTAATTCATCGAACCCGCCGCCTTGAATTTCACCGCGCAAATGAAAAGTTTTCGCTAATGCATGTGCTTTAGAAGCCGTACGATTGACGATAACTATTTTTTCCGGTGCTGCATTTAGTAGCGGCCCTAAAATACCGTGCGTTGCCCCACCTGCGCCGACAATTAAAATGGATTTTTGAGTCAGTGTGATATTGTGATTGCGAGTGAGATCCTGCATTAACCCCAGTCCATCATAATTCATAGCATAAATAGTACCGTCTTCTCGAAATTTCAAAGCGCTGGCCGCGCGGGCTTCATTTGCTTCTTGACTACGTTTATCAGCTAATTGGTATGCTTCTTCTTTGAAAGGCAAAGTAATATTAGCGCCTTTCCCTCCTTCGTCGTGGAATTTTTTACGGCGGCAGTAAATCCATTCACCAGCGCTTTTATTTTTAAATAATTGAAGGATTGATTCGTTTGCTTTTTAAACGCTTGAAAAATAACAGGTGATAAACTGTGTTCAACAGGGTTGCCAATGACAGCGTATTTATCCATATTTTCGCTCAGAAAATTTTACCAGAAATTCGCATAGACGATCTTCTAAATGACTATAGGCATGGGTTTCGCCAACGAAACCATTAATCATGATCGCAAATGATAATACCTTATTCTGACGAGTTCGCAAATAGCCCGCTAAGGCTGAAACCCCTGCCATTGAGCCGGTTTTAGCGTGGACTCGCTCGAAATTAGCAATAGAGCGCATGCGACCGGCAAGCGTTCCATCTTTGCCGCCAATAGGAAGTGCTTTTAACAAAGGATCGCGAATGGTTTTTTGATTGTAGGCAAAACGCAGTAATTTTGCCATTTGATCCGGACTAACGAGATTATAACGCGAAAGTCCTGCACCGTCATTAATTAAATTATTTTTGAAATTAATGCCGGTGGGCTCTAATATTTTTTTAATGCGCGCAGTCCGTTTTGCCAAGTACCGGGTTTTTTATAAAATCGTTCCCCGATTTTTTTTAGCAATGAATCCGTCGTTAAATTGTCAGAATTCTTCAACATTTCTTTTAACATGTTGCGAATCGGTGGCGATTTGTGCTTCGCTAGTACGACATCATTAGCACTAGAAGCCGCTAAGAGAATTGGACCTTGGTACTCAATAACATTATCAACGAGCGCCTGTTTGAGCAGCATGTTGGCGTAGATGAACCGGGTTTCGGATGGCTAGTATGCGTCATTGCTGTCCCCACGCGTGGTTAATGCAGCCTGCCAATTGATAGTTATTGCGATTATCACTGTAAACAGTCAACGGGCACTGTTTAATTTGATGGGCAGTTGTTCTTACGCGATTAGAAAAATGAGCCACGCCCGCTGGGAGAATAGACGATAGCGTTGGCTGGCCGTTGCCTTTTTTGGCCAGCAAAATATGCAATAAAAATTTATTGCGGTTGATAACAATGGCGCTCACCGAAGCGGCATAAAACCATAGCTTAAATCATCCCACATCCAACCCGGCGGATAAGGAACGTCTTATAAGCGGTATTATCGATATAGACATGGCCACTAATGCGATGGATACCCAGTTCTTTTAATTTTTCAATCAGTCGATTTAAATCTTCTGTCGTCAGTTCAGGATCTCCAGAGAATTTGAGCATTAAATTTCCTTGTAAAGTTTGTCCTTTAATGGCGCCGTTGGCGAGAAGTGTGGTGGTGAATTGATAATTCGGGCCGAGATAATACAATGTCGCTACGGCCGTAAATAATTTTTGTGTGCTTGCCGGCGAAAACAAAAATTGTGAGCGTTCGCTAAAAATAACTCGACCTGTTTTGACATCAATAACAATAAAACCCAAGTTAACTTTGGATTTAATGAACCGCAGAATAGTATTAATATTCGTTTGAGGGTTTTTTTTCTACAGCAAAAAGCGGTGAGCAAAATAAACTTAAGAAAATTGCAAGCTGGAAAGGCTTTTTCATTAGATTTCATTATCCAGTTTTTTTCGATCGCGACTCGCGATGGAAAAGATAATCAGGGCCGTCAATAGGATGATCGGAATCATAGTCAACCATACATAAGCTTTTACTAAAATGACCCCCGTTGTTAAAATCCCCAAGGTCACCCCTATTAGTAAGAAAATAATATCCGTATAAATGCCAGCCAAATACAATGTTAAGGCAAGCACCAGCAAGGTAAAAAGCCCCGCTTCTTGATGACTTACAATTCCGCGTTTAATAAAGACAGCAATTAAATAAACGGCAGCGATTAAACCGATCAAATGAAGGGTAATATGCCAATTATTGGCGAAGAAAGGAGTGCCTTGGCGCTTGAGATACCATACTAACCAAACGCAAAGAACAGCATCTATGGGGGACATGATGCAAGTGAAGATCCAATACGCGGCGCGTTGGATTTCCATAATAAAAAGGCTAATAAAAGCAAGCGCGAGCATAATAAAACCAACAATTAATCGCGCTTTCCACCGCTCACTGTATCAAGCAGCGGTTCCTTTGTTAAAGCGGGCTTTTGCATGTTGATATGTCCTTAATGGAGATACGCTACTTGATCGCTGTATTGATGTCATTGAGGTGAGTTTTTCTCGTCTTTGGTGTCATGAGTGACATAAATGGCAATTTATGATAGAAAGGTCGCCTTCCCTTTTTTTGGTTGGTATTTTTCATGTCGTATAGCAGCAAACGATTGCAATTACTAGCGCAGCCCTCTTTTCGGCGGTATGTGACAAGCTGTCTCTTGGCCACGTTGGGTTCAGGACTGAGCTACGTGACGTTGAGTTGGTTAATTTTAGAACTTGATGATTCGTTGGCCGCCGTTTCTGTAGCGATGTTGTGTTTTTGGGTGCCGACCGTTTTTCTAGGTCCGGTGGTGGGGGTAGTCGCTGATCGTTACTCACGTAAATGGTTAATCATCGGCGGGAATGCCATTCGCGGCTTGGTTTTGATTCTATTCGGTTGGTATTTCTACCATTCTTTATCGGCACATTTGATCTATATTTTGATGGCTTTGCTAGGCATAGGGTTCGCTGTCTATTTGCCCGCTACCATTGCGTTAATTCGAGAGATTGTGATTTCGGAAGATTTGTTGTACACCAATTCAACGATAGATATCGCTTATGAGATTGGCAATGTGGCCGGCATGGGGCTGGCTGGCACTTTTATCTCTTGGCTGTCGGCGCCAACCACTATTTTAATGACGGGAATTATTTTTATTTTTTCTACGTTGGCCGTAATTCGCGTGCGGCCTCATTTACAAAAGACTCGTAAAAAGAAAACGAGTTATCGATTTATTATTGATGATTTTACAGCTGGGCTAGTCTATCTTCGTATTAATCCAAAATTAATTGTTATTTATTCCGTGCAATTACTGGTATTAGTGTCGTTTATGACTGCAGGCGTTTTATTAGCGCCTTTTGTTAAGAATATATTACATGCCACGGTGGACAAATTTGGTCAAATTGATGCAGCGTTATCAGTTGGCGTTGTGATTGGTGGAATTTTTTTGCCGTGGGTAGCTGAACGATGGGGATTTATTCCGACCCTATTAGTGCTTTGTTTAGCGTTAGGTATTTTCTTTAGTTGGTTTGGTTTGAATCATTCAATTTTAGGAGCGGAAATTTTGTACCTTTTTATCGGGGTGTGCTTGGCTGTCTGGCCATTAATGGTGACAAAGGCGCAGTACCTGACGGAATTTCGTTTTCAAGCACGTTTGCAATCAGTATTTAATAGTATAAGCGGCATTATCATTTTATTGATCTATTTATTGGTTGGTTTGGGTAGTCATTTTATTTCCATTGAATGGCTATATGCTTTTGAGGCTTTTCTTGCTTTCATTTCACTTTTTCTACTGTGGATCTATCGAGATCTCTTTAAACAAAGATAAAACTGCGTAGTTATTGCGCTATGGGGCATTTTTTACTCTGGCTGCGGCTCGGTTTTTTGAAAGCAATTGTTCCGCTGTTTGTAATGGTGCTGCATTCCTAGGAGTGGAATAAATTATAAAATCTTGACCCGTTTTTTATAGTGCCATAACAGTGAAAGAATAAGGATCAGCAAAATGAGCGCAATAGATCTGATCCAATGTTGTTTCCATGAAGGACGTATTTCAGATCCCGTGGTTAATTCTTCAAATACGGTTTCAGAAGGAGATTCATTTTGTACATCTATTAGTAATTTCGCTTTAATAGCACTTTTAAAATAATATTATTTTAATTTGCACCTAGCTGGAGGTGAGCTTCGCATAGCACCTCCCTTCCACAATTCCTCTCCCGTTTACGGGAAGATAAAAAAATTATACCGCTTTCTTAAGCATTCGCCAAAAAGACCTTCAACTCTCGATCATCGACCTGCTCAGAAACGACAGCATGCCCAAGGCCTTCTAACAATATTAGGTGCAAGCGTTCGTTTGCTACCTTTTTATCCATATACATAGCCGATAATAATTCATCCAGATGGATGCTTTTGGGTAGGCCAATCGGCAAAGAAATTTGGGTAAGCAAACGACAAATTCGTTGCAAAGACGTAAAATCAAGCCAATTTTTGTGATGCGACAGTTGAGCAGCAAGCACCAACCCCGCTGAGACTGCTTCGCCGTGTAACCATTGACCATAACCGAGTAAGCGCTCAATAGCATGAGCAAAGGTATGGCCTAGGTTCAATAAAGCCCGCTCGCCACTCCTTTCTTTTTCGTCCCCATTCACGATATTGCGCTTAATTTCCGCCGCGCGCTTAATAGCAGCTTGCAAAAAAGTAAAATTACGTTGCAGCAGGTCCGACATTTTATTCTCTAAATCAGTAAAAAATTTTTCATCTTTAATAAGAGCTGCTTTGACTATTTCAGCCATCCCCGCTTTAAATTCACGTTCGGGTAAAGTGCTAAGTGTATTAAGATCAATAATAACTGCTTTAGGTTGACGAAAGGCGCCGATGAGGTTTTTTTCCGATAGGATGATTAACGGCCGTTTTACCGCCGATAGAGGCATCTACTTGTGCTAACAAAGTTGTCGGCACTTGAATAAAATCACCCCCCGCTGATAACAGGCGGCTGAAAATCCCGTAATATCGCCTATAACCCCGCCGCCCAGCGCAATCAGTGTCGTATCACGATGCTGATTGCTTGAAACGAGTTTATGGAGAATACGTTCCCAATATTCAAGGGTTTTATATTGCTCGCCATCCGGCAAAATAAACGTATCGCATTTGAAGTTTTGGTAAATGGCTTTGAGGGGGGACAGGTAAAAAGCGGCTACCGTTTGATTGCTAACAATCATCACTTGACGTCTTTTTACGTGGCGTTGAAGCAGCAGTTTATCTTGCAGAAGATTTCCTCCAATATATATAGGATAGAAGTGGTTGTTAACATTGACATTAACACGTTCTGTTTTCATAGAGTTGAGCAGGTTTTTTTAATATCGGCTAGAATTTGAGTGGCTAGCTGGCAGGGATTTAGATCGTCCGTCGGATAAACGAGGTTTGCCATTGCCTGATAAAAGAGGTTTTCGGATTTCATTAAGCTGTTGTAATTTTTCTTTGGAATCATTTTTAATAAAAAGAGGACGTCTCATCTTACCCTTTTGAGCAATTCGTCTTAATTGAGTGTCGATGGAAGCGGTTAAATAGATAACGACACCAGTTTCAGATATTTGTTGTCGGTTTTTTTCATCTAACACAACGCCGCCTCCAGTGGCTAAAACGATATTATCAAGTTTACAAAGCGCTCCAATCATTTCTCTTTCACGTCGACGAAAACCAGCCTCTCCTTCCATTTCAAAAATCCAAGCTATATCAGGCCGGTTCGTTTTTCAATCTCTTTGTCGGAATCGTAGAGTGTACATTTCGTCAACTTAGCAAGCTGGCTGCCGACGCTGGTTTTTCCCGCGCCCACAGAGCCGATTAAATATATTGGTGAGATTTTTTTCATAAGCGGAAATGATCTGTGGAGTTACAAAAATTAATAATCGTTTATACTCAGAAGAGCGCTATCGATGCCGAAATAATCCACCCAAAATAGGAATTTTATGGAGCCCTGGTATACCTCTATACCTCTTCCTGTTGCGTCGATTGCTCATAAATGCCGCCCAATACGACCGTGTCTCGGTTATTAACCATCACTTTAGTGGTGGTCAATTGCTGGGTTTGGATAGTGGGTTTGGATAGTGGGAACGCCATTCACCAAAAAAGAGCTCATTTTATCCTGATCGACATTCAATTGTAAAAGGACGCGGTTACCGGGTAAAACCACCGGTGTGACTTTTAGGCGTAAAATGGCCTTTTTGAAAGTTGCGCTGGTGTTGCCTTGCCCCGTTTTTTCCTGATAAGGGATCTCTTCGCCAGATTCAATGATGGCCGTTTGCCGATTATTAGTCAATTAATTTTGAGTACGGAAGGACTTGTGCCCTGCCTTCTTGTTCGAGCGCCGAAAGGGTCAAATCGAGCAATTGGCCATTTTTAAATTTTATAATGGGTATATCCGCTACTCCGAATTGAATAGTGGAACTAGGTTTATCTTCTATCAGCCCATCGTCAGATTGGGCGTTCTCTCCCTTAGTTCCAAATAAGATCCCCAAAGAATGTAAATTATGATCACTAATACTGATGATGCGCGCTTTAATTAAGACTTGGTGAATGGGAATATCCAGTTGACTCACGAGGGATTGAACGAGATGAATCTGACTCTGCCACTTACGAATCCACAGTTGATCGATGCGAACGTCAGCGGTGGTGTAACCGAATTTTGATAAAACACCGCTTTTTTACTGTTGAGAATGGCTGACAGTGATTTGGCATTCGCGTAATGAATTGGCATAATCAATGTCTTCATGGCAGCTTGGGTAGATGGTGATAAAATGAAAAGGTCGCGCTCACCCAGTGAATAAGACATACTAAGTAAAAAATAAGACCGATTGCTGTTTTAATCATGGAAAACCTCAATAGTGCATTGTAATGTGAGTTCATCATTTCTCTTTTGCATTTGAATTTGAGGTAGAACTAGTAAATGCGAAAAACACAAGATTTTTTAAAAAAATAATCATATTTAAAAAATTGCCTTAAATAAATAAATTAAATTGTTTAATAGGATTGTCGAATCTATTGCTTGTTTTTTTATATTCTATGTAGATTAACTGCAAATGATTTTTCTGTCAAAGTAAGGTTATAGTAGCTATTAATTGACTATCATCGATGGGTTCTTTTAATTTTTTATCTCTTTCTCATACAAATTTTTATCGAAAGATTGGTTTTTGATTATGGAAAGGTCATCTTATTTTTTCTTTAAAAAATTTTTTAAATAGTGTAACTCAATTAAGTGTAGGTAAAGAAAAAAGCAGTAAGCTATTTCAACAGCAGCAAAGTGAGTGATTAGAACGGCAGCTATTCTAACGCGTGTAGGATAGTCGAATCGTGAATGAAACATAGGGTTTTTGACTTAAATGAGAAAGTGAAATAGAACTGAACAATTTTTTAATTTCCTGAATGAAGTTCCAAACCACGTTGGTGTCATTAGAAATGCCTGATAGAATCCTCGTCCCTCTGTCAAACGATAGTTTTTTAAGATACATTTTTTGGAAGTGCTTCCGAGATGAGTTTTATGGGTGAAATAATGTCCCATTCAGCCAGTATTTTATTTATTTCCTTTGCTTTCGCTCTATCAACGAGAGGCAAAACAGCTAATTGCTTAGTTAAGAAAGCAATTTTCTTTTTTTCTAAACGGATTGAACGATGAAGCAAAAAATTCAGCCATCCGATGACGGCTACCGTAAGTATAAAACTTGCCAGCCAAAAACTATAAAACAAATAATTTTGTTGGCGTTGTAGTTTTTATTGTCATGGTAGGAGGCTAATATTCATGAAAACCAACCCGAGTCGCTAACGAGAAAGCAACCCAAAGACGCGGATCAAAGGAATTACCATTAAAAACTTTTTTATTAAATTGCGGAAATTCCGTAGAAGTTACCGCCATTTTTGCGTCCACTAAATATAATTGTTTAATCTTACTTGGTGGTTGTGTTTGATAATAAAAGCGCAATGCACGTTGGATATCTGACTCAATGTCTGCAAAATCGATGCTTACCGTATAGGTTAACAGCTGATGATCAAAAACACACAAGCGCAGTCGGTTATGTTGAAATAAAATAATGATAATGGCAAAAATGCCTATTTTTGCGTTAAAAAAATTAATCGGCCTCGTCGAAGCGAGGATATTAATATCCACCGTAATCAGCTTGATTTTTGTTTTGCTACAAGCGATCGTGGTTTCATCCACGTCAGATTTTTTAACAGCGAAAAAAATGGCAACTGGAAGGCTTTTGAGCAGGAGTTAGGCAATAGCAATAGCAATACATTTCTTCAGTGATAAGCCTAAAAAGCGATCGGAGTTGTTGTTGCAAAGAACACTGCCATTCGTTTTTTGTTCAAGTAGAATCGAAAGGAATGATTTTACTAAAAACTTTAAAAACTTGCTGATAATCGACTGAAACGATGGCTTTCGCGAGACCTGGCCATTGAGTTTGTAGCTCAAGCAACGCTTGGGCAAGATGAGTCTTTATAGGGATAATCGCCCGACCCTCTGTATACAAACAATCTTCCCAGCGGCGAGCTTTCAGCGCTCGGATTTCATGGTTTTCAATTTCGATACCAATTTGCGAGAATGCCATCCACCCACTTTAATCCCCGACTCACCTCACGCAATACCGGGGTTTAAGTGGTTATGATAAACTCTAGTCATGAGTAAAGTCCGCCATTTTGCCGTGCATACCATTTGGGCGTTGTTCAGCTTTGCTTTTACTATCATCTTGGCGATGGCTGTCATTTATGTTTACATGGAATGGCGGCTGCCGGACGTTAAAATATTACGCGATGTGCATTTGCAAGTCCCTTTGCGCATTTACACGGCCGATGGAAAATTAATTACTCAATTTGGGACTAAGCGACGAATTCCGGTGACACTGGATCAAGTGCCAAAATCACTTATCTATGCAGTGCTGGCTACGGAAGATGCCCGTTTCTATGAGCACCCCGGCGTAGATTTAATCAGCATTATTCGCGCCGCCAAAGCGTTCCTACTCACCGGCAAACGTTCGCAAGGTGCGAGCACGATCACCATGCAAGTCGCTCGTAATTTCTTTTTAATCCGTAAAAAAACCTATACCCGAAAAATTAACGAAATATTGTTAGCTTTAAAAATCGATAAGGAACTTAGCAAGAATAAAATCCTCGAACTTTATTTAAATAAAATTTATTTTGGTAATCACGCTTATGGTGTAGCAGCGGCAGCGGAAGTTTATTATGGAAGGCCGCTTAATCAATTAACATTACCCCAGATGGCCATGATCGCCGGATTGCCCCAAGCCCCCTCCCGAAATAACCCCTTAGAAAATCCTAAAGCGGCACTTCTGCGACGCAACCATGTGTTAAAGCGAATGTTAGAAGTCAACTTTATTACCAAAGAAAAGTATTTGAAAGCCATTAAAGCACCCCTCACCGCAAAGTACCATGCGGCTACTACTCAAGTAAAAGCCCCATACGTGGCTGAGATGGCGCGGGAAGTTGTTGTGGACCGATATGGCGAAGAGGCATACGACCACGGCCTTAATATTTATACGACGATTTCTTCGAAGCTTCAGGAAGAAGCCAACCGAGCGTTACGAGATGGTTTGATTGCGTATGAGGAGCGTCATCAGTACCGAAAACCACACCAAAATTTAGGCGTCTTTAAACGCGATGCCTGGCTTGCTGCTTTGAAGGGAAAACCAATGGTAGATGGCATTACCCCCGCGGGCGTTATTACCGTCAATAGGCGTAGCATAGTCGTATTGCTGCGGGATGGCCGCGCTATTACTGTGCCTTGGTCTGGTTTATCTTGGGCTCGCCCAGCGTTGGAAAATGGGTATGTTTGGGTTTCTCCGCGTCAGGCGAGCGATATTGTGAAAGTCGGCGATGTTGTTGAGGTCATTCAAGCACGGAATGACCAATGGTGGCTTACCCAAATTCCTGAAGTAGAAGGGGGTTTGGTTGCATTAGATCCTCAAGACGGCGCTGTTAACGCCTTGACAGGCGGGTTTGATTATGAACACAGTAATTTCAATCGTATCACCCAAGCTGAACGGCAACCGGGTTCTAATTTTAAGCCCTTTCTTTATTCCGCCGCACTGGCCAAAGGTTATACCTTAGCTAGCATGATCAATGATGCACCGGTAGTTATGCAGGATTCGGGTGAAAATGCGCTCTGGCGCCCGATGAACGATACGCGAAAATTTTACGGACCTACTTCTATTCGTGTAGGTTTAATGAAATCGCGTAATTTGGTTTCAATCCGATTATTACAAAAAATCGGCATCCCTTATGCAATTGAATATCTTACGCGATTTGGTTTTGATCCTAATGTTTTGCCGCATTCGCTTTCGCTGGCGCTTGGCAGCGCCGCGCTGCCTCCTTTACAGGTTGCTAGGGGTTATGCAATCTTTGCAAATGGTGGATATCGGATAACGCCTTATTTTATTTCGCGTATTGAAGATCAGTCGCAGGATGTTTTATTTCGGGCTAAACCACCGCGTGCCTGTAGCGCTTGCGTTACCAACCCCAATGCGACCGCAGAACAGTTACCTAATCCAATGGCTCCTAAAGTAATTACGTCGCAAAACGCTTATTTAATTACGCAAGCAATGCACGATGTGATCCAATACGGCACAGGCCGCCGAGCAAAGATATTAAACCGCCCCGATTTAGCGGGGAAAACCGGTACGACGAATGATCAAGTTGACGCTTGGTTTTCGGGATTTAACTCTAACTTAGAAACCACAGTTTGGGTAGGCTATGACAATTTAAGATCACTTCATGAATATGGCGCCCAAGCCGCCTTACCCATCTGGATTCAATTCATGAGGGCGGCTTTGCAAGGCCAGCCAAAAGCTTCATTACCCCAGCCCCCCGGAACGGTCATGGTCAGAATCGATCCCCATACCGGCCTTTTAGCCTCACCCAATCAACCAGAGTCGAGATTTGAAATTTTCCGCCAGCGTTACGCACCCACCCAATTTTCAACCGCCTCCTCCGACAACACCGGCGGTCCAAATGATAGTGATTCGGAAGACCAATATTTGTTTTAGCCCAACTAGCCTCTCCCGCAAGCGGGAGAGGCTAGTTGCCGTGAAGAAGGGAGTGAGCCGTTGAACAACATGTTATATTTTGAAAAAGGGGCCTGATGAACGTAAATATTTATCTCGAAGATGAACTGGGGAAAGAAGTTAACCGATCGGCCAAGCGGTTGCGTAAAAGTCGTAACCTTGTTATTTGTGAAGCGTTAAAAGAACGGGTCGCTTATCACAGTATTGCTATGGTCGATTTCGGTGATTAATTTTTCAGGCATTGAGGATTTTAAAGCTTTTGAGTCGCAGGGGAAAGAATTAAAGCCACCGAAAAAGGACCCATTTAAATGAAATTTTTATTGGACACGTGCATCGTCAGTGATTTTATTAAAGGCGACAAGCAAACGTCCACCTCCCAGATTGCTATTTCGCGCGTCTCCTTGATGGAAATCCAGTATAGTCTTCAATTAAACCAGGAACGTGGCAAAACTCTAAAAAAAGTAATTGACGATTTTATTCATTGCATTTCCATTCTTCCATTTACCGAGGGCGACGCCGATAAGGCAGCAAAAGCCCGGGCTTATTTATGCCGTCTAGTAAAGACCATTGGAGGTTATGGTATTTTAATCGCCGGTGCTGTGTTAAATAATCGTTTAATCTTAGTTACCTCCAAATTTAAAAGAATTTGCACACTTACCCTCTCTAAAAATTGAAAACTGGTGAAAGTGAGGGTTGAGTGGAAGTCATATCATTATCCAGCAGGCACAGCCCGCTTCGTCATCCCCGCCTGCGGGGGGGATGACGGTGGAAAAAATAACCTAGATGGGAAGACTTCTATTAAGGTTGTTTTTTAATCGTCATTTTGATTGAGATAAATTAAAATCAACAGCAGCAAAGTTGCATACAATCCAGCGCTAAATTAGGCATTATTAGGGCGACTGCCACATCATAAACCATTCGGCCCCTATTACACAATAAAATAACCAAAAAAAATATAATACAATTCCTAACCCTAAGTCGGCATTTGCCCAGGGCTTGGCTTGATTAAATTATACGGAATTTAAATGGCGAAATAATTGAGCAATCGCAATCCACAACAAAATTGCTGACAAACTTTCCATGACAATGGATAAGGACGTAAAAAATGTTTGCCAGGGAGGGTTAGTAATCGCGCGCTACATAAGAGAGGCACTTTTAAAGGTGGTATCCATACTCAACGTATGTCGAGCAAACTGCCAATTGGCATCAATCATAATCCGTGATATTAGTGAAGGCTACAATGGCAAATAACACCGCCGATGCCGCGACTAATAAAGTTCTTAAAAATCGTGAAAAAATCATAATTATTTTACTTTTCGAATATCGTATTCCAGTCTACCTTTTTCCTTTGCATATTGGCGGACTTCCTTGCCTCGAACAGACAAAAAATTTTTCCTTTCTGTAGGTAAAATGCTGGAACCTTGAGTATCTATCCAGCAATCAGGAGTTTCATTAAATCGCAACTGATGAATTTTTAGGCCCGGGTAATCTTCAAACAAAATTTCCAAGGCTAAAAATATTTCTCGGGAAATATTTTCTGCCGTGGGATTACAATAGTTATCCTTTCCGTTAAGCGACATTAAATAATACTTACTATTAGTTTTTTGACAGGCTTCAATAACAAATTTATCTTTAGGATTAGCTGCAAAACCGTGATCGAATTTATCATCGATCCATTGAGCGCCGACGCGTTTGATTTCTTTGAAATCAATGCAATAACCAATTTCACTTTGGGTTGAAAATTCAAAAGTCATTTGCACCGAAGCTCGATGTCCGTGGAGAGAATAACATTTGAAACACTCATCCATGACCCGATGGCCGAGGTCGACTTCAACGCGCCGAGCAATGTATTGTTTCATACCTATACCATTAAATATGTTTCTGAAATACTAAAAATATTTTCGATAATATCCAGAGTTTTATCAACCTCTTTATTCTCTTTATTGTGTGAGCAGCGAAAATAAATCCTGATTCAAAGGCAGAAGGCCCTACGTAGACGCCGTTATCAAGCATCTTATGAAAGAATGAGCGAAAATGCTTAGCATTGTAATTCGCCATTTGGGCATAATGGATTATGCGCTCCTCGCTTGTAAAAATCAAACCGAAAATCCCACAAGAAAAATTAACCGTCAACGGAATTTTAGCCGCTCTAGCACGCGATAAAATGCCAATCACTAACCGTTCAGTTTTTTCTTTTAAATTGGAATAAAAGTTTTCAGTAGTCAATTTTTTCAATGTCGCAAGCCCCGCTAGCATCGCAACCAGATTACCGGATAGCGTTCCTACCTGATAGACAGGTCCCTCTGGCGACAATTAGTTCATAATTTCACGACGGCCACCATAGGCCCCGACCGGCATACCGCCGCAAATAATCTTACCCAATGTGGTGAGGTCGGGCCGAACGTTGTAAAGACTTTGAGCACCGCCTTTGGCTACACGAAAACCCGTAATCACCTCATCAAAAATTAAAAGACTTCCGTATTGATCGCATAATTCACGCAACCCAGTGAGAAAATCAGGCGTGGCGGGAATTAAATTCATATTAGCAGCAATAGGTTCGACAATAATGGCAGAGATATCTTTTGAATATTTTTCAAAAAGTAGCGCCACAGAATCCAAGTCGTTAAACGCGGCTGTTAATGTATCTTGGAGCGTTCCCAACAGGACTCCCGGCGAGCCTGGCATCCCAAAAGTTAAGGCCCCCGAGCCCGGCGTTGACTAATAGGCAATCGGCGTGCCCATGATAACAACCCTCAAACTTGATAATTTTAGATCGACCGGTGAGACACCCCGCGCTAAACGCAACGCACTCATCGTTGCTTCGGTAGCCGAATTCACCATCCGCACCTTTTCGATGGAAGGCATGAACTCACCAATAAGAGCAGTGAGTTTAATTTCATTTTCGCAAGGGGCGCCAAAACTAAGACCATTTTGCACAGCTTCTTGGGTCGCTTGAACAACGGCCGGGTAAGCGTGGCCTAAAATCATCGACCCCATGAGCCCACGTAGTCGATATATTTTTTTCATCCACGTCAATTAAATAAGGACCGGAGGCTTTTTTAATGAAGCGCGGGACGCCTCCCAAGGCGCCGAAGGCGCGTACTGGAGAATTAACCCCACCTGGCATATAATTTTCAGCTTTGTTGAAAAGTGCGGCAAAATGATCAACCATTCTCCATTCCTTTTAAATATTAAACGAGATTAGGCAAATATTATGCCATACAAAAAGTACATGTGCTTATTATGCGGCTTCATTTACGAGGAAGAAAAAGGCTGGCCGGAAGATGGGATTACGCCTGGGACTCGGTGGGAAGAGGTCCCCGAGAATTGGCTGTGCCCCGAATGTGGCGCTATGAAATCCGATTTTGAGATGATTGAAGTTAGGGCCTAGTTAGGGCATATCATTAGCCACAAGCACAGTAAATTCATTTTAAACTTCGTGATTCCACGCAAGGGAAGTCCAGGCGCACCTTCGTGGGCCGCGCCCGTGTGCACTGGATCCCTGACTACGCGTGTCAACTTAAGGGAGCCAGGTAAAGAGGGAATATCAAGTAGTTAAAAAAAGCCCGTCATCTTCGTGCGTAGGCTGCCTACCGACAGACAAAGAATCGAAGGCTTTGAGACGGCCGAAGCCACGGGGATTGTGAGTTTCCATCATGATATAAATAGCGTTCAGAGAGAAATCCCCAGA
>NZ_CAJRAM010000099.1 GCF_907164965.1 Coxiella endosymbiont of Ornithodoros maritimus | reverse complement strand
TTCAGAATTAAAGAGCTTTTATGAGGGGCTCGTTAAAAAAGGGAAAAAGAAAATGGTAGCGTTTGTAGCACTAATACGAAAAATTATTGTTATCGCCAATGCCAGATTAAAAAAATTTGAACAGAAAAAATCGCTAACTGCGGTATCACTGTGAAGCTGTGAATAAGGTGTGTAAAATGACTATTTATTATCCAGTTTTCAAACTTGCTCACAGCAATTCAAACATAGTTGATCCCGGCTCGGCCGTGAAGGTTTTGTATGCTTCAATTAATACAGCAGATGCCCCCGCGGGAGGACGACGGGTTTTTAAGTTTTTCACGCTTTACCACGGGTGGGTAATGATAGAGGCCCCTTGTGTTAAGAAGCTTTGAAAGGAACAAGGTGAATGAAAGAGAAGCATCAACTTTACAGCCATTAGGGGTTTATGCTTAAGTTGACGCCTAGGCGTCTGCTCGAGGATAACAATACTTTTTAGAAATTAAGACTAATAGAAAAAATAGCCTAGAGTGGGAAACAGGCAGAAATGACGAATCTAGAATTGAAACGGCTGTGACTGGTGAATAATGCTATGGTTATGGCTTAACGATCACTAAGATTACTATCAAGAACAATAAAACCAAAGGCACTTCATTAAACCACCGATAAAATCGATGCGAATGCTCATTTCGGTCATGCTTAAAGGCAAACAAATATTTCCCACACATAAAATGATAAATCCATAAAAGACCGACTAATGCTAATTATAATACATCCAATTTTCTTGAACGAACCAAGAGCAATGCGCGATGAACAACCACGCACCAAAAACCGTGGTTAAAATGCCAGATAGCGTCATAATTCCGAAAAATAATTTGCGTTCCATTATTTTAAAGCGTGTGTTGCTGATGGCGTCCGCCGTTTCTGTATGATAAACAAAGAGTTGTGGCAAATAAAAAAGGCCCACAAACCAACACACGACGAAGATGAGATGAAGGGCCAGCATCCAACTCATGATGGGATTTCCCCCTTAACGGCACTATCATAAATTAAAGGCCCCAGATCAAAGAGCGTCACCCCACTTTGAATTTTTCTATTTTCGATTAAATGTCGTCAAAAAGCGAAGAAATCCTTTTTGAAGAAATCCTTTTTATTTAATAATAACTTCCCTTTGTCCGCGTAGATTTTCCCCTCTAAGTGATCAATTTCATGTTGCCATAAAACACTCGAATACTCGCGATGGTAACGGAAAGGCAACCTTCGACGTCCCATTCTTTTTTATCACTAATTGGTCTCCAGCTGGGATTGACTAATATGGTGGGTCCGTCCGTCTCCTCAACAATCGTTGTATCAAATAAATGTTGCTCTACTAAAATAATTCTTTCTGAAAACCCAACTTGGGCGCCGCAAAATCCGCCTTTTCCTGAAAGGATTTATAAAATACGCGCATAGCCTCTATTTTTTCTTTAGCCGCCTTTGTAAGGGGTATTTCTACCTCGGCTGCTACTCTAATATAAAACGGCTTGATTTTCTGAATTGATGGTGACAATTTCCATTGTTTTCTTCGTCTACATAGTAACCACAGCCCTTCTCGCTTTGCGGGAGAGATTTGGGTTTAATTGTACCCGATTGACTCTCTTGTGCAATAAATAGATAATTTAGTTATGAATGTACTGGCGCAAAAATCACCGACCTTAGTGTTAACCGAGGCAGCCGCCCGCAAGGTGAAGAGCTTAATCGACGAAGAAAACAACCCTCACTTGAATTTACGAGTTTTCATCACCGGCGGTGGCTGTTCAGGCTTCCAATACGGGTTTACCTTCGATGAAGGTATCAATTCCGACGATCTTGTCATCGAAAAGCAATTGGAGGAAGATGACGATGAAGGGAGTACGGGCCAGATAGCCTTAGTAAAATTATTGGTGGACCCTTTGAGTCTTCAATACCTTCAAGGCGCCGAAATTGATTACCGCGAAGACGTCAGTGGCGCTCAATTCGTCATCCGTAACCCAAACGCCAAAACCACCTGCGGCTGCGGCTCTTCCTTCGCTGCCTGACCACAACACTCCTCGATTAAAAAAAAGACTATAAACTTAATTTTAAACAGGTTTAAATAAGCCTACTAAATATTACCCTGGTTAAATTATGAAAGATGAATTGGTCAAACTCATCCACCAATCCAAGCCTTGGCTTAAAAAACAAACCCTTTCCGTATTTAAGAATGGGTATATTGCACGCCTCCAGACAGAAAAATTGCTCTTACCGGAATAGGATAACTTATAGCTTATTTTGATAGACCCTCGTCAAAGCGGAAAAAAACCCCTAGCAAAACATGTTTCACAAGCGCTTATCAAAGCTCAGCATTTTAATAACCTCCTATATTTAAATTGCGATTTATTAGAGATATGACAATGGATAACCTCTCCACTTTTCATCAAAGAAGCAGTGGATGAACTTCATTTAGAATGACCGATTATCCTAATTAATGAAGTTCAACGTTTAGAAAATTCTGGGTTATTGTTAAAAGCGTGTGCCGATTTGAAGTTGGATATTAAAATGATTGCCACCGCCTCTTCTCAGTTGGAAATGAAAAGTAAAGTGCAAGAATACCTAACCGGGCGTCATCTGGAAGCGTTGGTCTTGCCCTTAAGCTATCAAGAAATTGGTAAGGTGGATGAGTCGCAGTTAATCTATAGTTGTTATCCCGCCATCGTAAAAGCTTCAGAAAAATCCATTTTATTGCGGTAGATTTATCAAAATTACATTAAACAAAGATATTATAGAGATCTTAAAAGTTAGTAACCCCGATACAATGCAAAAATTCACTACTTTAATTGCTCATAGTTCGGGGCAATTAGTCAATTACAACCAGTTAGCCACCGACTGCTAAGTTTCAGCTTCTAACATCCAAAATTATCTTTCTATTTTAGGAAATACTTATACAATTGCTCGGATTACACCCTATGTTGGAAATAAGCGAAAGGGAATTACTAGCAATCCTATTTTTATTTTATTGATCATTGGTTTAGAAACCAATCATTGCGGAATTTGTCGACATCGCTTAATGGCAGATAAGACATTGGACTTCTAATAGAAAGCGCCATTTTTCAAGAATGACTTAAATTTAAAGAGCAATATTTTTATGATTTCATTATTCATTTTTGGCACATCCAGAATGGAGCTGAAGTTGATTTTTTATTGTATAAAAACGAAAACTGTATTATTCCTATCGAAGTAAAATTCAAAATGATAATAAAACCTATTATCAGCCGCTCTTTTAGATCTTTTATCGAAGCTTATAAACAAAAAATTGGTCTTTTTATTACTAAAAATTTTAATAAAAAAAATAGCAGTAAATAATTGTGAAATTTATTTCATTTCCTTTTCACGACTGTTTAATTTTTTTCAAATTTTAAGAGCCCGGCTTTAAAAGATAAACGTCAAAGCGGCTGCTTTTTCCTTCGTAAACGACATCGGGGGTGGGGCCGGGCAATGGGTTTGACAGGCGTGGGCGTTTAATAACGACACAGTACTTTGTTTTTTTAAAGCGAGCGCCAATAATTGCGATGCGTCGTCGTCGCCGACTAGGCGTCGTAAGATCCGCATTTCTTTTTTTAGCAAAGCTGATTTTTTCCTTATGGGATACATTGGGTCCATATAAATCACATCAAATTGCTTTTTTAGTGTGGCTAAATAAATTTGTGCGTCGGTTTCAATTAATTCTAATTTTAACAATTTAAACCATTCAACTGAATGCGCACGTTCTAACCCGTCTCCTAGCAAAAGAGCAAAACGGGATTGCGTTCGACCATCAAAACGTCACAACCGAGATTGGCCAACAAAAAGCATTGCGGCCTAAACCAGCCGTTAAGTCTAAAGTCGTAGGATGGGGACGTGATTTTAACCCGACAGCTCGAGCGATTAATTGCGAACGTCCGCCGCCAAATAACCGTCGATGTGCTGTTGCCGCCCCTTTAAGGAAATCGACGTAAAGTGGACCTGGCGCCTTAGTACCCGTGGGACGCACTTCAAGGTGAGCGGGAGTGAATACGAGTAAAAATGAATAGTCGGTCGAATTTAATGAAACCAGCGGCAATTTCATTTGACAAGCCAATTTTTCTGCCTCGAAAAGGCGAGCTGGGGTGGAATAGGTAATAGCCAGTGTATCATCCATCGTATTTTAAAACTAAATTGGTTTGCATTTGAGAGAACATCTCGCCCCTAAAGTGCGAAAACGATCCTCTAAGGGTTACAATAATGATAATGATAATGATAATGGTCAATAGAGGGGAGTGTTCCGTGATCCATAAAAAATAAAGGTTCTGCTTTGATTGATTGGCTTGCTTGTAGTGCTGGATTTTAGTTCACTAAGTTTTGGCAAAAATTGTCCCACCGGTTGCGCAGTGGACTCGACTTCTGGCAAATGCCTGTGTCTTTCGGGGACAAGCTTTAGCTTGGGGTCAAATTCCATAATATCACCGGATTTGAAGGAGATAACCTGCGGAAAACATTATTATCATTATTGTCCTGGCGCCGAATGGTCCCACTTAAGCCCGGGGCAAGTATGCTGCAAAGATCCAAAGGTTCCTACTCAATGTCGGTAGCTGCCTTTGGCATATTTGGTTTCTAGGAAAGCGATGAACTGACCTGCGATGTCAAAATCAAATTGTGCCTGCAACTCGCGAACACCTGTTGGACTCGTAACATTAATTTCGGTTAAATAATCGCCGATGATATCCAGTCCGACAAACCAGAGACCTTTTTTCCGCAGCGTTGGACCCACTTGCTTGCAAATCCAGCGGTCGCGATCCGTCAGTCCGCGTCCCTCGCCTTTTGCGCCGCGTGCTAAATTACCGCGAAAGTCGCCCTCAGGTGGGATGCGTGCAAGCGTGTAAGGAATCGGTTCGCCATCAACTAAAATAATCCGTTTATCGCCGGATTTGATTTCGGGAATAAATCGCTGCGCCATGACTAATTGATGACCATTCACCGTCATCGTTTCAATAACAACCGGAATATTTGGATCATTCACGGTTAAATAAAAAATCGATTCCCCCGCCATCGCGCCTAAGGGTTTAATGACAACTTCTTTCTGCTCACGAATAAATTCCTGTAATACCGCTTTTCGCGAAGTGACCAGCGTTTTTGGCGTGCAGTGTGGAAACCATCCCGTAAACAATTTTTCATTGGCATCTCGTAAGCTCGCGGGTTTATTCACCACGAACAAACCTTGTTTTTCAGCCAATTCAAGTAAATAAGTTAAATAAACGTAAGACATATTAAATGGTGGATCTTTTCGCATGAGTAACACGTTCAGCGCGCTGAGTGGTTTAATCTCGCTTTCGCTAAGATTAAACCACTGGGAAGGGTCATCCGCCACTTGAAGACGTCTCATTGAACCTAGAATTTTCCCATTTCGCAAAAAAATGTCGGCGGGTTCTAAGTAATGAACCTCGTGTTGACGCGCTTGCAGCGCCAACAGCATGGCAAAAGTGGTGTCCTTATGAATGGCGATATTCGCAATGGGGTCCATCAAAACACCAACTTTTAAATTCATATTAATATTGCCTTTTTAAAAATCTCGGCCGCAAGCGCCAGAGATTTATTTTTTTAAAATTTACTTTCACCTTTTGCTCCCTTTAATAGAAGCAATTCGCGAGCTGTCGCTAATGCAGCCAAGCGCGCAATGACACCGTAAATGTAAAATCGGTTAAGCGATTTATTATCAGAGAAAAAGGGTGCATTGCAGGCAAAATCGAAGGCTATCGGAATAAAGTCCATGCCAGGCGAATTTAGATTTTCATTGGGACCGCGACCCCTGTGAATGCGGTAAAACCCGCCGATCACGTGGCGCCCAAATAAATAAACCACGGGCTCTGCAACGGCATTACTTTCTTCCGCCGTTTCAAACGTATAAACACCTTCTTGCACGATGGCTTTTGTCACAGAGACCCCACCCTTGGAAGTGGACATTCGCGTGCGCTGTTTGCGGTTGAGGTGGCGCAACGTTTCTGCCTCCTGGATCATCATAACAGCCATGCCGTAAGTCCCAGCATCGGCTTTAACAGCCAGAAAAGGATCTTCTTCAATGTGGTATTGATCATATTTTTTCTTAATTGCTTGCAATATCCCTTGAGCCCGTTTGACTAAACACTCTTCACCCTCTTTTTTTAGAAAATTGACCTCAGGACATTGGTCGAAAAGCGGGCTGATCAACCATGGATCAATATCGATCATGGCAGCAAACTCTCCTGCCACCTCGGCGTAGGCGCTGAAATGGCCAGATTTCAACCGCATTGCCCAGCCAAGCTGCGGCGCAGGCATAATCCATTGGTTAACATTTTGGAAAACATCAGGGATAGAGCCGGACAGATCGTTATTGAGTATGACGCAACAAGGAAAGAAATCCTTTACACCCACCTGGTCCCCTTTGTGCAACAGGGGTTCGATCAATAATTGCCGCCCCGAAGATAACTCATGTGTTCTCGGCTCTTTCTGGGATTCGTCTAAAGAGCCGATCCGGACCTCAAAGCCCGCTTTTTTCAAGATTTCAGTCAATGCGCCTAAGCTTTCCAAATAATAAATATTGCGAGAATGATTTTCGGGAACTAAGAGTAAGCGTGTGACATCCGGGCAAATCTCCGCTATAGTGGCTTGCACGGCTTGGATGTAAAGGGGCATATAGTCAGGGTTAAGGTTATTAAAACCAGCAGGAAATAGATTGGTGTCAACGGGTGCTATTTTAAATCCTGCATTACGTAAATCAACGGAAGTGTAGAATGGCGGCGGTGTTTTGAGCCATTGCTTACGAAACCACGATTCAATATCAACTTGATCTTGAAAAAACAATTTTTCCAAATAATTCAAATGGTTGATAGGCAGGGTGATCTGTTTAAGTTCGCTTGGATTGTGAGACATGGTTAGTTCCTCTTTGGTAATTATAACGTGATACAGTGATGAACTGGATTGGTAAACTGATTGGCATGATGTTGGGCTTCATCTTGGCAGGTCCGATTGGTCTTATTATTGGTTTGTTTATTGGTCATGTTGTCTTCGATCAAGGTAGATTTCGACAGTGGTTTCAAACCACTGTATCCGCGCGATCTCAACCGTCTAAAATTCAAGAAGTATTTTTCAATACCACTTTTCGGGTTATGGGTTTCGTCGCGAAAGCCAATGGTCGTGTTTCTGAAAACGAAATTCGTCAAGCGCGTCAGGTCATGCAACAAATGAATTTGGATGATAGCATGAAACGCGAAGCCATTCGTTTATTTACTGAGGGCAAACAGCCCAACTTCAACTTTGATGAATCATTAAACGAATTAAGACAGGCTTGCGTTTTTCAGCCTGCGCTCTGGCGGGTATTTTTAGAAATCCAAATTCAAATAGCTTCGGTGGACGGTCAAGGATTGAGTGGGGAAAAACGACAGGGTATTGCAAACTATTTGTCAACAGCTTGGCGTGTTTGAGTTTGACTACAATCAATTCGAGCAGCGGTTTCGCGCCGAACAAAATTATCAACGCTATCAGCAGCAGGCAATGCAAGATCCTCGCGCCTATTTGAATGATGCCTACAAGATATTGGGTTTAACGTCCGCGCCAACGGATTTTGAAATCAAAAAATCCTATTATCGCTTGATGAGTCAACACCACCCTGATAAATTGATGGCAAAAGGATTACCCCCGGAGATGATGAAAATGGCGACTCAAAAAACCCAACAAATTAAAAAAGCTTACGAACAAATTCGTAAGGCGCGAAGCATGGCTTAACGATACGAGGTTATGGCAAGTAACATGAATAAAAGAATTATTTCCGCATCGATTTTATCCGCTGATTTTTCTCGATTAGGAGAAGAAGTGAAAGGCGTGATCCAAGCGGGGGCTGATAATATTCATTTCGACGTTATGGATAACCATTTTGTTCCTAATTTAAGTTTTGGTGCGCTAGTTTGTAAAGCGCTTCGTGATGCAAAAATTGCAGCACCTATTGATGTCCATCTAATGGTGAAAAATCCGAATGAATTCATAAAATCCTTTGCAGAAGCCGGCGCTAATTTAATTACCTTTCATCCTGAAACCGTAAAAGATGTGGAAGACACCATAGCCCGTATCAAGAAAGCCGGTATGCAGGTGGGGATGGCCTTCAATCCTGAAAAATCTTTATCTTTATTCACTTCATTTTTGATGAAAATAGATTTAGTTTTGTTAATGTCCGTCAATTCCGGTTTCGCCGGTCAGTCGTTTATGCCGGAAAGCTTGGAAAAAATCGCAGTGACAAGGCAGCTATTGGATAATCTGCAAAGTAAAGCATTTCTGGGTATCGATGGTGGAATTAAAATTAATAATATTGCAGATGTTTCTCGGGCGGGCGCAGATTTTTTTGTGGTGGGTTCCGGTTTGTTTCATTCATCGAACTATGAAGAAAAACTGAAAGAAATGCGCTATGCTATTAATGATTGATAATTATGATTCTTTCACCCACAACCTTACACGATACTTCGAAGAATTAGGCGCTGCAGTGTCGGTTTATTTTAATGATAGAATTTCATTAGCTGATATCGCTGCATTGAACCCAGAGCAGATTGTTATTTCTCCCGGCCCTGGGCGCCCCGAAGAGGCGGGGATTACTTTACCCATGATCAAAGCATTTTTTGGCAAAATTCCACTCTTAGGGATTTGTTTAGGTCATCAAGCGATTGCACAGGCCTTTGGTGCTAAAATTGCGTTAGCGGAAAAATAATATAATGCATGGAAAAACTTCGATCATCCATCACAGTGGAAAAGGCGTTTTCAAGGGGGTTAATGATTCGTTTGTAGCCACGCGCTATCATTCTTTAATCATCGAGCGTGAATCGTTGCCTACAGAATTTGAAATAACGGGGTGGACAAACCCAAATCAAGAAATTATGGGAATTTGGCATGCGCATTATTCATTAGAAGGCGTACAGTTTCACCCTGAATCCGTGTTAACGCAGCACGGTTATTGGCTTTTAAAGAATCTTCTAAATCCAATAAGCCAACGTGGTCATCACCTTTGCGTGAAAAGCCATTAATTTTTTTACCACGTAAGGCAATTCTTTGGGGCCGCTGGATCTCGCGTTCAGTCCATGTTGGATTTCATCTTGCTGCATATATTCCACAATTTTCCGACTTTTTAGGTCGCTTGAGGGTATTTTGCGTAAATGGTCAGCCAAATGGATTTCCACCTGTTTTTCGGTTTCTTCAACGAACCCTAAACTTAATGGATCGCCTGACAGCCCGGCTAATAATCCGATGAGAAAGGAGTTCATATACCAAAAAGCGTTTAAATAACTAGTGTGCCCCCCCAATTCCTCGAGTCGTTCTTGGCACCACGCTAAATGGTCTGTTTCTTCTTCGGCCGCTGTAGCAAACAACGCACGAACCGCCGGGTTTTTTGCCATAGCCATTTGTCCATGATAAAGCGCTTGAGCGCAAACTTCACCACTGTGATTCACACGCATAAAGCCAATACTTTGTTTTTTTTCAGCAGAGGTAAGAGCAGGCTGACTCAGATCTTTAGCAGGATTTTCACGCTGCGCCACCGGCTTTCCGAAAAGCGTTTCTAACATCGCCTGACCTTGCAGAATAGCCTTGTCGATCGCAGAATAATGGCGAGAATTATTGCTCATACTTTTTGTGGACTTAATTTAAGCACTTTAATTCCATCAAAATGCTTTCCCCCGTCAGAAAAATCATAAGCCACTTTGACCGTGCCGGCGAGTGTGCAGGCACTACAGCCATCTTTTAACTGTTGAGTGAAAACGAGACGGTAAGCATTTCCTGGAAGTTTTATTTCCTCGGGAAAATCGAGTATTTGCCACGCATTCACATGAGGGTATTTTTTCGCAATTAGCTCATAATTGGGCATTGTTTTTAATTGTTTTTTAGTAATGAGTAAAGGGAGTGGAATGAATTGGCCCGAATGGGTTACCAGAAAGTAGCCCGTGCCTTGGTCCGCAATATAAGCATAATCAGCTAGGATGATATCGATGTTTTTATAAGAGCGTATTTTTTTAAAAATACCTCCCTCTGTGTAGTTGAAAAACGTAAGAGACTCCTTGCAGTGTGGATGCCGCACCAATACCTCATGCACACAAAGTTTATAATTGGTGAATAAATCTTTTAGCTTGCAACGAGATTTTTCAATTTCTTGGGTACAAATTTTGGCGGTGTGCCTATTAATGCCCCCGACAAAATCCGTTATTGTTTGGGTTTGCGCGAAAGCAGAGCAAAAAAGAAAAGCAAATACCCCTAAAAACCACTTGATTTTTGCCATTGGCCCCCTCAGACAATCTAAATTACCATATTATAACAAAGTAGCTAGAGAGGCAAGGCGACTTCGCAGGGTACGATTAAAAAGGGAAAGAGGCCCTATCATTACCCACAAGAAAGACCAAAAAACTTAAAAGCCGACAACCTCATAATCCCCGCGCAGCCGGGGATTATGAGTCTCCATCATGATATAAATAGCGTTCAGAGAGAAATCCCCAGAATACCCGAGGGATTACGGGCACGAGCGATCGTGCGGGAGTTGATTTTATACAATCGACTGGATCAAGATCCTCGCTCTATTCTCTCGAGACGTTTGAATAGAGATTGGTTTTTACCACGGCTTTTAATTTCTCCTCCTAATAACCAATAACCCATCGCTTCGTCTCGGTTCAACCACTCTGTATAACAAACGATTCAACCCCCGTTCCATCCGCTGCGTTAATCTCAGCGCTTCGCTCTCTAAAATCAACGCTA
>NZ_CAJRAM010000098.1 GCF_907164965.1 Coxiella endosymbiont of Ornithodoros maritimus | reverse complement strand
TTCAGAATTAAAGAGCTTTTATGAGGGGCTCGTTAAAAAAGGGAAAAAGAAAATGGTAGCGTTTGTAGCACTAATACGAAAAATTATTGTTATCGCCAATGCCAGATTAAAAAAATTTGAACAGAAAAAATCGCTAACTGCGGTATCACTGTGAAGCTGTGAATAAGGTGTGTAAAATGACTATTTATTATCCAGTTTTCAAACTTGCTCACAGCAATTCAAACATAGTTGATCCAGCGCACCAAAGGTGCACTGGGACTCCCGCCTGCGCGGAAATGACGGAATTTGTGCTTCTAACCAGTTTTAATCGCATCCTCCGGTAGGCTAAAAATTTTCTGCAAAAATGATCTCCCCTCTCACTTGCGGGAGAGGGTTCAAATTCTAGTGAGCAAAACATGGCAGAATAGTGCAAAATCCCGTATACTGCTCATACTTAACTCATGATTAATCATTATTGCTCATGACCAAAAGCACCACTTCAAACGCGTTGGATGTCGAGCGACAGCCACTGAGCGAATTTGTCGAAAAGGCTTATCTGGACTACTCGATGTCGGTCATCTTGTCCAGCGTCGAATCGTGTACGCCATGTCAGAATTAGGTTTAAAATCAACCGCTAAGTATAAGAAATCAGCGCGGACGGTAGGCAACGTTTTGGGTAAATTCCATCCGCACGGAGACACCGCCTGTTACGAAGCCATGGTGTTAATGGCCCAGCCTTTTTCATTTCGCTATCCCTTTGTCGATGGGCAAGGCAATTAGGGGAGCGCGGATGATCCCAAATCCTTTGCCGCCATGCGTTAGCGCGCTTATCCGCTTATGCCCAACTGCTTTTAAAAGAATTGCAAGAAGGAATAGTCGATTGGGTCCCTAACTTTGATGGGACGCTAAAAGAACCCGCTCTCTTGCCGGCGCGGCTCCCGAACGTTTTATTAAATGGGATGTCTGGGATTGCCGTGGGGATGGCCACGGATATTCCCCCACATAATTTGACCGAAGTCGCGAATGCCTGCATACATCTTTTAGAATATCCCGACGCCACCTTGAAGGACATAATGAAATTCATTCAAGGACCTGATTATCCCACCGTTGCCGAAATTATTACACCCACGGCTGAAATTCGAATCCTCTACCGCACTGGACAGGGCAGTTTGCGCATGCGAGCGACTTATCAAAAAGAAAATGGGGAAATTGTAATTACCGCCCTCCTGCCTCACCAGGTTTCAGGTAACCGCGTTATGGAACAGATCGCTGGCCAAATGGTCGCAAAAAAAATTACCCGCTGTGAGCGACGTCCGAGACGAATCCGATCACGAAAATCCCACACACGTTTGGTGATTACGCCGCGATCCAATCGCATCAATATACACGAATTAATGGAGCATTTATTTGTAACGACCGACTTGGAACGGAGCTATAGAGTGAATTTGAATATGATCGGCATCGATGGCCGGCCGAAAGTCAAAGATTTAATTTCATTGTTAAAGGAATGGTTAGAATACCGAATGCAAACGATCCACAAGCGATTGCAATACCGGTTGCAATTTGTTATTGAGCGGTTACATCTTTTGGAAGGTTTTATTATTGCTTATTTAAATTTAGATGCCGTCATCGCCGTTATCCAAAAAGAAGACAAGCCAAAGCCCACTTTAATGAAAAAATTTAAACTCAGTGACGGACAAATGGAGGCAATTTTAGAAATTAAATTGCGGCAATTAGCTAAATTAGAAGAGAAAAAATTAGAGGCGAGCAAGCTTTTTTAATTAAAGAGCGCGACGAGATCGAAAAAATTTTAGCTTCAAAGGCTAAATTAAAAAAATTAATTCGCGTAGAATTGGCCGCGGATAAAGAAAAATATGGTGACGAACGCCGCTCGCCATTAATGGAAAGACCCATCGCCAAAATGATACGTTAAGAAGAAATGCTTCCTTCTGAACCGGTCACGGTAGTTTTGTCGAAAAAGGGCTGGATTCGTGCCGCCAAAGGTCACGAAGTCGGTAGCCATGCGTTAAATTATCGATCGGGCGATGAATTTTTAATGCAGGCAGAAGGCCGCATGAATGAACTGGTGGTATTTTTAGATTCGGCGGGAAAAAGTTATGTCTTGCCAGCGCATACCCCCCATCCGCTCGCGGCTTGGGTGATCCGCTCGCAAGCCGGTTAAAACCAGCAGCAGGGGCTCATTTTGTTGGGGTTTTAATGGTTGCTGATGATGACCTCTTCTTATTAGCCTCGAATGTGGGGTATGGATTTTTAACGTCGTTAATTAATTTGCACGTAAAAAGTCGCAGTGGGAAAACCGTTATCAAACTACCTAAAGGCGCTCAAGTGATATTGCCCGCAGCGGGTCGGTAAAGAATCCCAATACCTGGGCGCGATTACCTCCTAAGATCGATTATTATTGTTCCCCATAGCGGAATTACCTGAATTACCTAAAAGGCAAAGGAAATAAAATCATTCAGATTGCACCAACGCGTGTGCCCAATCGTGAAGAATATTGTGTTGCTTTAGCTGTCCTCCATGAGAAGAGTTCGTTAACACTTTATTCTGGGAAACATAGTTTTATGCTAAAACCGGATGATTTAGCTCAATTTCACGGAGAACGTGGTCACCGAGGTAATAAATTACCTCGCGGCTTTCGGAAAGTGGATAACGTTGTTGGTGATGAAAATTAAAATTGTGGAGAATGTTGATGTATCCGCCTCGTTATATTAAAAAAACCTTAATAAAAGATGAAAAATTAGTTTATTTTACACACCCTCATTGGATTATTTATGCCCCTGGTGTGATTGCATTAATTTTTGCTTCTTTATTTTATACGTATGGCCCTGCTTATTTTATTTTGCGTTCTCGCTTATTATTGGGTGGTTATCCGCTTTATGACCTTTGCAGTTTTTTTACGTTCGTATTGAGCACTTTTTGGTTGTTGACGGCGTATGTCACCTATCGAACTTCGGAATATGGCGTCACCGATAAACGCGTCATTATGGAAAAAGGTTGGATTCGACGAAACTCCTCGGAAATATTTTTACGCCGGTTAGAAGGCGTTAACGTCAACTAAACGGTTACGGGGCGAATCCTCGGTTATGGGACTCTCGTGATCAGCGGTATGGGCGGTTCGCACGATTATTAGACGAATGTCCCTCAACCGCTGATGTTCCGTAAGCATGTGCAGCGGCAGATGGACTTATTAATTGATGCATCTGAGGAAGCTCAGTCTTAAAAAAGTTTAGTAACTCTAATTTTAAGTTTGTGGATTTGGTTTGTGGTTAAATTTCGCATTCACCGCTATCTAAAATAATTACTTTTTTAGAAATCTCCTTGTTAACAAAAATTTAAAACCCGTCATCCCCGCCCCGGGGGATCTAGCCCACATACGCCTCAATTAATTTTAAAAAACGTCACGCCCCATAAACCGAACTTTAATTAAATTCTTTTTTAAAAAATTCGTTTATGAGAAAATATTGTGCGCTAAGATATTTTCTCTCCGTACACGAAGGAAAGCGATGAATTTATCTTCTGAGCAGGCGGAATTAATGGAAAGGTTTGTTTTAATTGAAGCAA
>NZ_CAJRAM010000097.1 GCF_907164965.1 Coxiella endosymbiont of Ornithodoros maritimus | reverse complement strand
CTCAGCAGCTTTTCTCACTATTTCATCAACTGAACTGCTTTCGTCATGTATAGAGATGTTTTTTTGTTAAAAAAATAATAATTAATATTTTTTTAATATTTGGATTTTAAAATAGCAGTAATTTTTATGAGAAGTTCTTCTCAACCTTTAATTTTTTTAGGAGAAATATGCAATGCGAAATGATGATGATACTGATTCAACGTCGACCTTGCCTTCCGAACAAGTTTCTGAGAATAAAATTGATCCAAAGATTCACAAAAACCTTCCGATCTAAACGTACACGAAAATAGCACAGACCTGACTGATTGTGCTGATCAAAATATCCCTTTGGAGAATAAAGTTATTGTCGTCACACTAGAGTAGGATTCAAAGGCGATTGAAAAAGAGTTGAAAAAAAATCGTATTAATTATTTTAAAATTGGAAAAACAATCGTGAATGCAGCCTATACCACCTCACTTTGTTTCGTTTTTTATAAATTAAGCGCTCCTCGGGGGGTGGGTGATGGCGTTATTTTCGCTCTTGTCAATGCGCCTTCTGCGGCTGTATTTTTCGATCAATTCTTTGGTAAAGTACTCATTAATTATAATTCTAAACGTGTCACCAAGACTCATTTTGCTTTCTCCTTATCCGGTTTGGCGGCTGGGATTATTGTCGCTATTGCAGGAGAACAAATTGCAGAAGATGCCGTAAGGGGTTCTTCGACGTGGCTCTTTTATGGCTCAATAGGGGTATCACTTGTATATACCTTTACAGGCGCCGTACGCTTGGTTTGCCTGGAGCAGTAGGATATTTAATTAATCCGCTGTTAGAGCAATTCAGTCCCTTTCCAGAATTGGTACAATTGCGCAAAGACTTAGAAAAAATTATTTAAATCCCGCGGTGCAAAGGATTAATAAGAAAACCCCAGAACGATTTATTGAAGTTTTTTATGATACGATAAAAGAAAATCCCAACAAATGGACAGGTTACGATATTTATAAAAACACCATCGAAAAAGCGTTTCAAGTCGGGGGCCTCATAGCCGTGCAACATTTTTTTGGTCTTTTTTCAACAGCTGGCGGCAGAAGGTTGGAGGAACCCCCCAACTCGAAAATAATTGTGGGCTAAACTCTATTTCCGCCACAACCACCGCTTTTTTATTATCTTTTGCTCTTGAAACTTCCACCCACCTTTCGCAAGTCCTTGGAACAAATCCGGGTCTTGGGGGTACATAATTCGAGAAAGCTGCCAGAGAAAATAATAAAGACCGCAGTCTTGTTGGCCACCCTTGGTGGCACTGGGACTGCTGCCTATTTTTCTGGGTCGGGCATGGAGGAAGAAACAGTGCGTTATGAGCAACTTGCCCAGAATGGGACTTTACAATTTTTCGTTAATAATCCTCCTCTAAGTCCTTAGGAGGGAGTAGATGCTAATCTGAACGAACTGTGGATGACAATCGTCGCGGGAATAGGATGTAATTTCACGGGTATGCTTTTCTTTTTTAATCCAATTCTGGATTTTTTTATTAAGATATAGTCATGAGAATCCGTATCATATTCAAAGTTATGTTAGCTAAATTGGAAAGTGCTAGAATATTAAATTCAAATCAACTTGAGAAAGAATTTGCTAGTTGGATTCCTCTGATGAAAGAAAAGAGAACCCCTGCGATTCAAGCGATTGAGAATAAGCGTTCTCTGGTTAAAATCGCTGAAAATAGCAATCTTCCAGAACAAAAACCCTGGTGCTGGGAAGATTTATGGAAGTGTTTCTCTAAGAATGACAATCCTCCATTGCTATCGGAAACAGAAGATCATGTACCTTCTGCACTTATTGCGTAATTAAACCTGATCCCACTGCGCAAGTGGCGGAATCAATGCTTAAAGGCGTCTTAGACAAAGCGCCGGGAATTTCTCGAACGAATTTCGGAACCAGATAGCCGGGAAGGTGCGTCATCATTTCGGCGAGAAACCATTGTGCTTTTTGTTCGCTCACCTCAAAATGCGCAGCCCCGGTTACATGATCGGGAAGATGAAGATAATAAGGTAAAACGCCTACATCGAATAATCGTTCGCTTAAATCAATCAGTGTCTTGCAATCATCGTTAACATTTTTTAGTAAGACGGATTGATTCAACAAGCTAACTTTCGACCGGCGTAGCGAACCCAATGCATCGATGAGAGTTTGATTAATTTCATTGGGATGATTGCAATGGGTGACGACGGTAGTTTGCAAACGGGTGCACGAAAGAAGGTTTACTAATTCCGCGGTAACGCGTTCAGGAATGACGATGGGAAGTCGTGTATGAACACGCAAACGCTTAATCGTCAGGATGGCTTGCACATTTGAAACAAATACCGTTAAGGTCTCGTCCTTTATCATTAAAGGGTTGCCTCCACTTAAAATAACTTCATGAATATTGCTATTCGCTTTAAGGTAATCAAAAATGCGGCCCCAGCCAGAGCCCTTCCCGGGGTGTTTTGTTCATAAGGAAAATGGCGTCGGAAACAATAACGGCAATGAATGGCACAAGCGCCGCTGAGTGTGATTAATACCCGACCATGGTATTTGTGTAGCAAGCCCGGTATTAAATTCGACTGTTTTTCATTGAGAGGATCAGAGGAATAGCCTGGATAAGCGATAAGCTCGTCCGCTTGGGCAATATTTGCAATAATAAGGGATCGTTAGGATTTCCTTTTTCCATTCGCTCAACGAATCCGCGAGGCACACGCAGCGCAAAATTATCAGCACCGTGCCAAGCCGGCGCTAAAGTTTGTGGGTCAAGCTGAAGTTCGTTCCACAATTCAGTGGGGTTGGAAATCGCTCTCTTTAATTGGGTTTGCCAATCGTGCTTTAACATCGCGTGAATTACCGAATAGGGTATGTAGCCTACATGACAGGGATTTTAGACGCAACTTTTTCAAAGAAAAAACCTTAGGGCCGCTCATTGTAGCCCTTTGTTTGTTGTATACCGGGAGCGTGGCCTCGGTCTTAAACAATCTAGATAAAAAAGAAGGCACCCGTAACGTACGTTATGCCGCTATCGTTGGCTTTCCCAAGTCTTTAGACTCTGCTCACGCTTATTCTTCCGAGGAAATTGAAATCATTGCGCAGATTTATGAATCGCTATTGCAATACCATTACCTCAAAAGGCCTTATCAGCTAATCCCGCTGACAGCAAAAGCGATACCGGTAGTTTCATATTATGGTAAGCATTGGTATAAACTGGCGGCGAATCCAAATCCAAGCAAAGTTGGATACAGCGTTTATGAAATCCCTATATAAAACCTAGCATCTATTATCAACCCCACCTGGCTTTTGCTAAAACTAAAAGAGGAAATTATCTTTATTTAAATCTTAATCGTCGGCCTATTCGGGGCATTCGTAACCTTATAGATTTTCCAAAGCTCGGAACTCGGGAATTAACGGCGGCTGATTATGTTTATGAAATAAAACGTCTTGCTTTTCCTAACGTTCATTCGCTAATTTTTGGATTTACGGCGTTATCTACTCGCTGGCGTTAAAATCATTGACCGTTATCATTAACGAATTATTCTAAAAGGAATTTGTCCCCAATTCAAATATTGGCTAGTCATGACCTTCTTTGCACCTATCCTATGGAAAGCGAAGGCTTTTTATTCACAGCAAGTGTTAATGGATAAAAATATTAGTTTAGATTTTTATCCCCTTAGAACAGGCCCTTATAGGTTAGTGGAGAACAATGCTCACAAACAAATTGTGTTGTTAAAAAATCCTAATTTCCATGGGGAATGGTATCCTTTTGAGCGAACCAGGATATTTAAAATCGGGTTATCTGAAGGCCGCGGGAAAACCGATGCCGTTTATTAAAAAAATAGTTTTCACACTGGAAAAAGAAAGCATCCCTCGATGAAATAAATTTTTGCAGGATTACTATGATAAATCGCGAATTAATATCGAAAGTTTTGCTCAAGCGATTGCGATGGATCGAGAAGGAAAGCCGTACTTAAGGCCGGAATTAATTCGGATGGGTGTGCGGTTACAAACAACCGTAGTGCCTGAAATTTTTTATATTGGATTTAATATGCTCGCCCCTATAGTGGGTGACTATAGTGAGAAAAAGAAAAAATTGCGCCAAGCGATTGCTATCGCATTAGATTATGAAGAGTTTATTTCTATTTTCCATAACGGTCGTGGCATTCCCGCCCAAGGAGCTCGCCATTTATTTTTGGGTACGTTGAGGGCGCTGAAGGTATTAATCCCTATGTGTATAAAAATGGTTCGACGAAAAACCAAAAAGACGTTCATTAACACAAGCAAAAGGATTGTTAGTCGAGGCCGGTTATCCTGGTGGGGTTGATCCAAAAACAGGAAAAGCGCCCATTTTGAATTACGACATAGCAACAATGGGCGGTCCTGATAATCGGGTGCGATTTGACTGGATAAGAGAGGAATTTGCTAAATTGGGGATTACTTTAAATATTCGAGCGACACTTTATAATTGCTTCCGTGAGAAAGTCCAAACAGGAAAGGCGCAAATCTTTTCGTGGGAGTGCCTTGCTGATTATCCTGGCCCCGAAAACTTTTTATTTCTACTTTATTCGCCAAATGGAAAAGTCAAATATGGGAGAGAAAATGCAGCAAACTATTCCAATCCGAAAGTAGATGAGTTGTTTGAAGAAATTAGAACGTTACGTGATGGGCCTGAACGGGAGGAAAAAATTAATCAATTAGTTAGTCGCTATTGTGCGAGAAGACGCTCCGTGGATTTTTAGAATGCATCCCATCAATTTCACATTGAGTCATCAATGGAAGGAGAACAAGTCAGGGAAATTGCATAGTATTGCGGACCATACCTTAAAATATAAACATATTGATCCAGAAAAGTGAGCGAAACTGCAAAAAAAATGGCATTAGCTGGTGATTTGGCCTTTATTAGTCATTATCGCGTTATTAATCGTATTATTTATTCCATTAATGATTACCTATTAGTGTCGAGAGAGAAAGCCAACCGTTACAATAACATCATTCCCACGAAAACGGGAATCCAGGAGCAAAGGTGATTAATGCTGGCATTCTAGATTTCTGTTTTTGCAGAAAGAACAAGGAGAAATTATTTCCTTTGCCTTATTTTTCCTGGTTAATACACCCGATTCAATGGGTTGTGCACATTTAGGGGTCGGCACGTCAGTCAAGCAGCTATTGACCGTTGAAAAAAGAACGTGGCTATGATAAACCGCTATCCTTCAATACGAAGGAAGGCGGAATTAAAAAAAATAACTAACACAGTATTTTTACAAAATCATTGAGTCTTTTTATTTTTCATTTTGACCGTTCGGAGCATACATGATATCGGTCACGACATTAGTCAACGCATGTGACTGAGCTTAGCGATTGCCTTACCTACGCTGTTAGTTGGGCTTGCGGTTAATATCACACGTTTGCATTATTCCTAGCGCTGTTTCGTGCTACGTATTTTGGCGTATTCGGTGTGGTGATTTGTGTAATCATCATGTCGATATCCAGTTTATTCTATGTCATCATGGGGCAATATATTTTTCGGAAAAGTATTGCGCCTGGTCCCACTATCGGGCTATCAAAATAGGATAGACGCCGTTAAATTTTTAATACTGCCAATTTTAATCGGTGTATTCAGTGGTATGGGCGCTGGCACCCGTTGGTATTGAACCATTTTGCTCGAAGAGTTACGCAAGGATTATGTGCGAACCGCTCGTGCCAAAGGATTATCCGAATTCAAAGTGTTATACGAACATATTTTGAAAAACAGTTTGATTCCGATTTTGACATGCGTGATAGTCATTATTTCCACACTATTTCTAGATAGTTTAATTTTGGAATCCTTTTTTGGCATCTCCAGTTTCGTCATGCTATACGATTGATGCAATTCAGCAGCAAGATTTTGATATCGTTCGAGCGATGATTGTTTTGGAGACGGTGTATACATTGCCGGACTAATCTTAACTGACTTTTCTTACACATTGGTAGATCCACGAGTTCGATTGACAAAAAGATAAAAGGTTCCATATGCAAATTCATTTAACACTGTTATTAAGTGATTGGCTGATTTATGGATTATTCGTCATTGCAGTTATTGCTTTCTTTTATGCGAGAAAGCGACACGTCTTTCGCGAATCGTTACAATAATTATTTCAAAAAAAATTAGCGATCATGTTTCCGCTCATTTTAGGCATTTACACAGTGGTCAGTTTATTAGATTCGGTTCATTTTACTATCTTAAGATTGATAACCAATATCAAGTGACTCAATTTAAATCGTTATTAGATCTGATAATCAGCCCGCTTGGTGTGCAAACAGAGAAAACTTATTCCGTCCCTTTTTCTACTCATCTTTAGAAAAAAGCGATTATATCTGTGGCAAATGGGCATGAAATTCAGGATTAGCCGCGATTGGTTTACGGTGTGGGGCACTTGAAACATCCAACAGACCAAATCAAAGATATTGTTTGGTCAAATTTATCAGGTATTTTAATCAGATTATTGATTTTAATTGTAATAGTTTTTTGGTATTCAGTTATTTAGTTTTTCGTAAACGGGCTTCCTATCGTCTGTGTTTATACCGTTTATGGCATAGGAAAACACAAATCGCCTGACGGGAAGGGTTGATTGCGTTTGCTCTTATTTGAATTTTCGGGTGGGTCATTCACTTTTTGGCAATTAATTATCACCTCTTGGGAACAGGTTAGATAGGGACGGGTGTTTTATATGAGGCAATAAAAAGCGTTCGGACCGAATTATTAATTGGTGCGCTAACTTCTTTTTTTATCCTACCTTTTGCTTTGTCATTGGGGATGTTGTCGGGATTTTTTGGCGGATGGGTGGATGATATTTCCAGTATTTATATACAACGTTGAGTTCTATTCCAGGCGTATTGTTGATCGCGGCATCGGTATTAGTTTTACAAGTTTTTATTGCTACACATCCGATTTATTTTCCTATGCTGGCCGAATGCGCTAATGCACGATTATTAACATTGTGTTTGATTTTAGGCATCACGAGTTGAGCTAATTTATGTCGTTTACTCCGCGGCGAAAGATTAAAATTACCCGAACAAAAATTTGTTGATGCTGCGCGTGTGATAGGTGTTAGTCGAATAAAAATTATTTTTTGGCATTTTTTTCCAATGTCATGCACTTTTTTTTAATTACGGTGGTATTAGACTTCAGAGCGCTGTTTTTATGTTTGGATTAGTTCTAGCTGCTAATCTATTTGCGGATGCTCTTCGCGATGCGTTGGAGCCACGGCTGAGAATGACGGATACAATCTAGAAGTAGCTCGTATGGAGCGAAGCGAAATACGGGCTACAAATCCCTTCTGCTAGTCGGAAAGAAGAGTGAGTAGGAAAATAAAATGCTAAACCGTTAATCAGAATTAATCATCTTACCATAGCATTCATTTGCTCGAAATGCGAAGCCGGCAATTTCACAGCTTAGTGTAAGTTTACAGCGTGACCAATGTCTAGCGTTGCTGTGTGAATCTGATAGTGGAAAAAGCATGACGGCATTGGCTATTATGCAATTACTCCCAAAATTCGGAGCTTTAAATCCAGTATTAACCACCCAACAACAAATGAATGAAATTTTAAAAAAGAAATACCTAGATATTCAATCAAGTGCGTTGCAATTATTAGAGTAAGTCGGCATTAAAAATTCAGCACGTGTCTATCATTCCTATCCTCATCAATTATCCGGTGGTATGCGTCAGCGAGCGATGATTGCAATGGCGCTGGCGGGGCGGGTGAGTCCGAAATAATTATCGTGGATGAACCGGCGACCGCACTCGATGTGGCGATTCAAGCCCAGGTTTTAATTTTATTGAACGGATTAAAAAAGAAACACAACATTACCTTACTTTTTATTAGTCACGATTTAGGCGTTGTTTCACAATTGGCAGATTAAATTGCAGTATTAAAATCAGACCGACTGGTGGAGCGCGAGTCAAGAGACCCGTTTTTCCAACAACCTAAAGAGGACTATAGTCGGTGATTATTAGCTGCTATAAAGAATTGGAGCTGTTAATTATCGTAACCTTATTATATTTCCAGCTTCTTCTTTAATTATAATAGTTTTTCCTGAGGCGCCACTTGTTTTGGAACAGGTAAATATGGGGTGGCACCATTAGTGAGAGAGAACATCAGTGGAGCGTCATTTATTTGCTCTTTCTTAAAGTTTGCTTGAATAGCCTAGTATACGACAGAGGGGCGCATTACACCCTGGGGAACATTAACTTTAAATGAGTATCTTTGCAGGAGGGCGCCTTGCATAACGGCATAAGGACTTGCTGTGTAGTTATGTTATTTATCTCAACAACCACCCTTCCATGCAGCATGTGCTAAAACTCCTATTCTTCCTGTAAGGATTAGAACCGTTAATAGAAAAATTTTCATATTTTAACTCCTCTCGAAATTGAATCACTTCAGTAAGGATAGTACAAAATAACGGAGTTTTTGTCCGTCTGTATCACTTTGATTTAATTAGTAATTGCGGTCTGAAAGAAATATTGGCGAACACAGAGCGTCTTGAGTATTATTGTTAGGCTTGAGCCAGAAAGAGGAAACCACTACTAAATAGGCACCACAGGAGTTCTCATGGCACAGCAAGACGATATTTTATTTTCCGAAATTCGCGGAAAAAAGGGTAATTTGGGTAAAATCATCTTAAATCGACCGCAGGTGTTAAATGCGTTGACGTGTGATATGTGCCGCCGATTGCACGAACAGCTGTTGAGTTGGAAAAGCGATCGAACTATTAAAGCAGTCGTTATTAAGGGCGCTGGAGATCGGGCTTTCTGTGCGGGTGGTGATATTCGCACGCTTTATATGAACGGAAAAGAACATCTACAAACAGTGGAAAAATTCTTTCACAGCCAATATCGAGTGAGCGCAGAAATTTTTCATTTTAAAAAACCTTATATTGCGCTGTTAGATGGTATTACTATGGGCGGTGGTGCGGGCGTTTCTGTGCACGGCTCTCATCGCGTAGCGACTGAGCAGTTGCTATTTGCAATGCCTGAGACAGCCATTGGTTTTTTTCCTGACGTGGGTGCTGGTTATTTCCTTTCTTGTTGTAAAAACAACATGGGATATTATCTCGGTTTAACCGGTGATCGTATTGGAGCAGGTGATGCAAAATGGTTGGGATTAGTGAATCACGTTATACCGAGTGAAAAACAAGATGCCTTAATTGAAGCTCTTGCAAATGCACCTTTCTCTTCAGAGGATCATCGTCAAGTTACCGATATCATTAATGAATTTTTCATCGAGATTGAGCCGCTTTTGTTTAATCGAAAAACCTTAATTGAAAATTGTTTTGCAGCGGAATCCGTCGAAGCAATTGTTTCCCGATTAGAAAAACACAATGAGGAATGGAGCAAAACGGTATTAGAAACTTTATTGTCTAAATCGCCGACCAGTTTAAAAGTTACTTATGAATACTTAACGCGCGCGAGCGCCATGAATTTTAATGCGATCATGGAAACGGAATTTAATATCGCTCTTCAGTTTCTCCAGACGCCAGATTTTTTTGAAGGTGTACGCGCAGTTATCATCGATAAAGATAAATCACCGAAATGGCAACCCTTGAAGCTTGAAGAAGTGACTCCCGAAAGGGTCGCTTCTTATTTTGTGAAAAAAAAGCAATTGAATATCACTACGGTATAAAGAATAACTTAGAAACTTTATACGCTTTGTTGATGCCTTAACTTCAATTTTTAATTATCTTCCTCATGGGTTTTGCTATTTCTGCTTGCGCGAAACCATATTCACTCTTTTATTCTGACGTCAATGTTTACTTGACGATAGCTTACAAAAAGAAAATACGGATTTAGCTAATAGGTATTATCTACGGGCCGTTGGCTCAGCACCCAATTCTGCCCGGGTTCATGATAATTATGGCGTTTTCCTTTGTCGTCAAAAACGATACAAAGCAGTGATTGACCAATTTGTTGTCGCTTCTAAGATTAACTATAAATATAGAGTGATGGCTTATCAAAACATGTCTTTATGTAAAAAATTACTTCATTAATATAGCGTAAAAGGAGGCTCTCCCGTACGTTATTTGGATCAGCTAGCCCAAAACTAGTATGCGGGGTGGGGTTGGGCTGGCTAATGGTGTGGGCTGAAAATAATTATAATACAGGTTACGCTAGAAAAAAACTTAAATCTGGTTATACTGTTACTGCACAAGGCCTATTGATAATAGTCAACAAGCCGTAACCAAAAACTTCAATGGAGGGAAGATATATGAAGCTTATAAAGCTTATTCTGGGAATCGTCGTATCCTTTTGTTAGTAGTGCAGAGCCCTTGCGCTGATACACGACCGAAACGGAGACAACGATTATAAATTTAAACTAGTCGTTGTGAATAATTCTACTGATCAAGAATTCTAATTCGTTCGTCTCGAAAAGGTGACCAGCGACGCTGCGATGAAAGGACGGTCCACTACAGGTGGAATAATGCGGCTTCGTCTGAGTGATCCAAACAACGATCAACGTGATGACCATTTGGCATGGAGTGCCGTTTTCAATCTTTGAGATTTTAAAAATTGTAAGTTGACGGTGATGAAAACTAATGGAGACATTCAGCAACCAAAAACCATCTTGTGTGATGACAATAAAAAAATCACCAAAATGGACATCCACGTCGAAAAAAAAGATGAACCGATGAAATATAAACTCATCATGGTCACTTTCCACAAAGACGTTTTGCTCAATGGAACCGCCGCTAACCAATAATGAAATTCTTTTAAGATAGATATCACAGAGCTTGTTTCTTGGTTGGTTCCGCTATTTTTTTGTTAACCAAAATTTTACATAAAAATGATTAAAAAACTTATTTTATTTGTTTACCGATATTCGCTAATTCGATTCCTTAGCATCGGCGTTATTGGGCTGCTTATTGACATGACATTTCTTTACCTATTTCGACCCAAAATGGGATTAATACCTGCAAAAATACTTTCTTATCTAATCGCGGTTACGATCACTTGGTTCTTGAATCGCTATTTCACTTTCCGCTCACAAGATTCTCGGCGAGTTCAGGAATGGATGCGTTACGCTTTTATTTATTGAATAAAGTTGTATTCATGTATTGATGTTTACTGCTCTCGTGTATCGTTACCCAGTTTTACACACGCGTCCAATCTTCGCCTTAATTATTACGGTGATTGTTATTGGCTTTATTAATTTCGGTTTCACAAAGTATTTCGCATTCAAAAAGCGTTCGATTGACGAGTTTTCTTTATTCAATTCTCATCAAGCGACTTGATCAATGACGGGAAAATTAATTTAGCATGTTGCTGTTTTAACCACAGTAGTAAACTACTCAAGCCAAAACTGACATAAATTAAAAGAATCAATTTAAAGAGAGATCGAAATCCTACATAAGAAATTGAGCTTGACGAGACGAGTATAAAATATAGCACACGATCCGATAAAAAAATATGAGAAACCCTATTTTTCTTCATATCAGTTTTAGGTAACATAACGATTCCTAACGCAATGAAAATGTAGCTTAAGAATAGAAAAAAACGCATAGGAATGGCTGTAACGATTAATAATAATTGACTAAGACTATTTTGCGAAAACAATTTAGAAAAATGGTGATGCAATAAATCCCGTTTGCCTTGGTTGAAGGTCGCCAGTTCAATATGAGGCTCAAAGAAAAGTACCCATGAATGAGCTGAACTTATCATCAGATTGGAAAACCCCTTTAGCATCTGTTTCATCAATGCTTTTGAATGTTGAAATAAAAAAGTGACGGCAGTGTTCGTCATAAAATCATCTTCTTGAACGCTAGATAATGATCCTTGTTTTTTTTAACTTAGTCATTAGTTATTATTTAACTTCGTCAACAGGAATGCGTTGTTGTTTTTGGATGATATTGCCCATGTAATACCAATATAAATTGTTAACCGTAATACTAGTGTAAGTATACGTGCTAAAAATCAATTTGTTTCTGACCTGCCAGCCGCCGATGAATATAATACTTGGTAAAGTCAACAAAATTAGGTTAATGATGGTTTTTCTCCATCCAAAATAGTGCAAAATAGTGATGGACGAAATACCATAAGGTTCCAACGGATAGAGGAATAACTAAATAATAACTAACGGGTCGGATGAGAGTAGCGCTCGCTAGCGCAAGGCCAGGCGAAAAGCTAAGCCATAATTTTCGGGGATGATCTGAAAATAAGTAGGAACCAATTAAAAAAACAAAACCGATAGCGATGGCGAATAGCAAGTCAGTTAGAATGATTAGTGTACAACTTAAAAATAGAAAATTGATGGCTATCATGGTAGCAGCAATATACGAAGCAACAGGAGAAAATAAATGACGGGCCAGGTAAAATCCTGGGATGATGAGTAAACTACTTAAGATAATTTGGGTGATAATAACAACAGCAAGGTGTTAGCCAAATAAAGCAAATAGGACCACAATAAATGTAGGATAACGAGGTGTTCGTAATAAAATATTACAGTAATTTTGATTCATAATTAACAATTTTTCTGACGCAAGCTAACCTTCTGAATCTGGTTGCGTAGTTTGGTGAATATTCCCGTGGTAGAAAATGAAAAACAAGCCTAATTTAAACACTAATGCAACACTAACAATAGTGAGCAATACCAAGCGTTGATAAAGTTTATTTATTTCTTAAAATTTCTTATTTTATAGATGGCGACCGATAATCCATTTTTTTATTGATTTGAAAGATAGTTCGATTTAGCCTCCGCAATGAGGAGTAATAATTTGCTTTTAAATTAGGCGCGTCATTAACTAAAAATAAATAATCGAAATTAGGTAAGAGATTTTTGAATCGTTCTTTGGATGGGTTATTTTGAAGTAAAAAAATCTATCGCGGCAATAATTCATAAGCTAGAAAATGTAATTTCAGCGCATCATTACTTGTCCATATTAGACCAATTCTAGTGTTGGTGGGTATATGACTGGCTGTTACGCTAAAAAATTTTTGTACCTGAAAGCGCAAATAAATCATACTGTCAGATTTATATAACCAAGATTTTTGTACCAACCAAGCGACAGTGCTATAAACAGATACTAATAACAGAATGAGAAGAAAAGCGAAAAGATACGATGCGACGCGTTTTTTCATTTTTATAAAATTCATGGGCGTGTCAATAAAATAAAAAATTTGAAATAGAATAATTACAATCTAGACGCCATGAAAAATTAAGAAGAAAAGATAAAGTAAATTCAACTAGAGCACAAGGTGTGGTTGTATATGATATAAATAGATATAAAATGAAGATAATAAATAAAAATATAGGCTAATAGCAATAAGGCTTGAGAAAGTAATAAACGCCTTTGATTTATACGATCTATTGTTTTTTTATAAATAAAAAGGGTGGCAGTATCTAAAATTGCAATAAAAGCAAGAGCCGGATCATGGAAAGCGAATATTTTCTTATGACTTCTATATATTGTAAAGAGGTCAGGGGAGAATGAGGATGTAAAAAGGTATCAAGACCTCAAGGCAGAAAAAAATAAATAAAACCGCAAGGATTAAATTTTTTTAAAGGAAAATAGCTAGCAATGACGCCGCCCCAAAAAGCGGTTGACCCGTCTACCATAACGCTGCCAACAGGACCAAATCGAACTTTCATTAAAACCAGTAGCATTAAAAAACTATTGAAGCAATGAAAAGTGATAACTAGGCTTTCCATCTGGAGTGCCTTACTAACAGAAGCAAAGGCATAAAGATAAGAAACAAATGAGCAAACGCAGTAGTATTCTTTTTATAAGTGTGCCTTTGCATAAAATAATAGTAGCAAAGAGCACTGCCCGGAGGGTAATCGATCTGCATATCAGGCTCTTGTTAAGGGGTAAAAAGCCGTGCACATGACGTAGGTCGCATAAGGCAACCATCGCTCCAGCTCATTATTCCATTAATCCAAAACCACTAAATAATAAGCCATTAAGCCAAATACAATGATAAGAAGCAAAAACAGCACTAACCCCGGCGTAAAGCGTTGACTCCATTGGCCAACGAAAGAAACGGCACAGTAGAAGACTGTATCCGAGCAATGACAGACAGACTATAAGTAACATAAAATGAAGGATACTAGCGTAAATTTACGTGAATTTAAACCGAAAAGTTAACTCCCTGTAACAACCTCAGAGCGCTTCTTCGTAACAGCAGACGATCTCTGCGCGGTAGTTTATACTCTTTATACCGACGTAGCCCGTATTCCGCTTCGCTGCATACGCGCTATTTACTAGAAAAAAGAAAAAAGTTAAGAAAGTCCTGTCCCGATCCGAGAAAGGAGGTTGGCTAGAAAAGAAACTTCAGTTAAAACAGGGGAAGAAAAAGAAAAAACAACGAGGACACTAACCGACACCTCGAGCATCCTTCGGAAAGGATAAGTGATATGAGTTACTGAATGGTCAGGTACGGACCATATCATACATAACCCGCAAGTGGTAAAGACTAAAAATTTAAACCCGCCACCCCGCCTACACTAGATCATAAAGTTTAAAATGGGAATCGCTGTGACTTGTGGTAATGATATGGTCCATACCTACCCCATGACTTCCTTAACTGACAGTAAACGTTGTCTGTTTTTCTTCATTAGAAAGAGGGCACTGTGTGATGTGTTCTAACGATTGATTTAATATTAAATCAAATTCCTCGTAGCCAGCATTAAAAAAGTACCACCGGATATAAAAAAGGTCACTAATCTCACATAACAATCCTCGAAGTATGCCCCGTTCTTTTGTGCTACAAGAATTAAACCTAGCTACAAAATTTTTTAAAACGAATGCCTTATTGTACAATACCGACGTTTTTCTATGGAATAATGGTGGATCACATTCTACAACAGAGTCTTTAAATCAATAAAATAAAGGTTATCTTGAATGACGAGTTCTATTTTTTCTTTTTTTGCTAGTAAATAGTGTTGATGATGATCAACATATCGATCGAAAATTAAAAGCTCATCACGTAAATCAAACTTGTAAATCATGCCATCCTGTCTCGAAATTGCAAAGCTCTGAATTCGGCTAAGCTGACCTAAATCAACAATAGCGCTTTTAAATTGGTGTTTCTCAAATAGGGAAAGCAGTTCTAACGCCTGACTGTATGTATCCTCGTTACCGCCTAATAGACTCACGAATACAGACTGTGGATTTTTCACCGATATTCCGACATTGATCTACCATCGTGCGCACAAAGGCCGCCTCATCAATGGCAGTATCTATATGAGTTAAGGTAGTCGTTTTTGTTTCTGGTGAAAACAATGCCACGCAAAGATAGGGTCCACAGCCAAGTGTAACTAAAAAGGGATCGGCAGTGCTATCTTGCGTCATCGGACGGCAAAAAATAAAATCACCTTGATTTATGCTTTCCGCGGTGGCGGCACCATTCACGCTGTTTCAATGCAACCATTCGATCGGCATCGTAATTCAGGTAATTTCTTGGGAAGGATTGAAAGAACACACACGACCTTTGCCCTTCTGATCCTCGTCTCGACATAAAACCTTATCACAAATGAGATAAATAATAAAAATTGAACGAATATTAGTCAATCAGAAATCGGCTAGACTATTAAAAAAACAACCCCTTAATTTCAGTTCCGAGAAGAGCCATGGAGAACATATCTCACTATATTAAGCGTATAAGCGCCATAAGCACGCAGTAAAGTCGCTAATTCGAGATTAAAAGAATCTATCTCTTTATTTAAATTGCAATCTTGCATGATTTTAAATAAATCAACGTCGGTTTCCGTTTCAAAAAAAACATAATTGGGATCGGCGACATATTTTTTAATGAGAACCTTACCGAGTATCGGCCAGCGACTGAAGTATCTTAATTATTCTTTTGTTTGGTTTCTAGTAGGTGTTTTAGTAAGTGATAAGTATAATTCTCTAAGGTAAAATGGCGATTAGAACTTAATTGAATCACGCTTCGTTGAGGCTTGGTATAACCTATCCGCTTCAATAAACTCACGGTAATCAATTTTATCGCCGACGCATTAGGTACGACGATAGAATGGTAGGGCTGGATTAAGTCCTGTGCGTAATGAATGGAGCATCCTAAAAAACGATACACCCAATAAGGGTGACCCGTTTGAAAAGCGTATTGAGACAATACCCTGTAAAGATGAAGACGATATTCAAGATAAAAATGTTTAAGGAAAGGGACCCCACTTTGTAAATAAGCAGTGACTCATAATGAAAAGCCATATAAAAGGCGCCTGCGAACTCAAGAACAGTCCTGGATCACCAAATGGTTGTTTCTCGCAATGATCTTCTTTTACAAACCACGAAGGGTTATTTTCCCAAAGATCAATGTCCATCCCATAATCAGGCTCATCCAAAACCGAGGTAATAATTTCAAGCGGCGATACCTTCTCACCGGGAGAAAGTTTTTCCAAAGAGGAGTTAGGCACACATCCAACCCGCTTTAGTTACAAGAGGCAACATGATATCTCTTTTAACCAAAGAATGGCCCTGAATGCGGTGTCTTTCGCCCAGCAGATATTGAACAAAGAAGGGAAATTTCAAGTCGGGATTGATACGAATAGCCTCGATGAATTGCATTTTTAAAGGCTTGGAATCATCGCCTTTAAACACTGAATCGTGAGGTACAGGCGGGTAGTAGGGGATATTTTGTTCGACCACCAAATTTCATTTTCTCGAAGCAATTTTACTAACCCTAAGTGTTCTTTTTGTAAAAGGGCAGTGAGTGTTTCCGCAGGTATAGTGGCTTTATGAGCGATTTCAGGCACATTTTTTAATACCACATCACTAAGAGAAAATGCCCGTCCCAAGCTAAAGTTGTTGACGTGATCAAAAAAGTAAAAACAAACATAATTTTTGAACAATTATCCGAAGTAGGGACGGGGATCTCATGCAACTCCTTCCACTTGGATTCGCATTATCAGTTTTCAATACATATTAAAACAGTTTTTAGAAATTTTCTACATCGTTTATTGCCAGCCACCCACAACTAACGATTGACTCATAGATTAAAATTGACTAAATTTTCAATAAAAATAGAAATGAGGTTCTCATGGAAAAATTGATTATAAGCTTACTATTATTAAGTTTTTCCCTGAGTGCCAGCGCTCTGGATAGCCAGAAGGCCGTTTGTACGTTTCAGCAAGAATTGGCTAACATTCGTAGTCAATTACAAGCCGATAAAATGAACGCCGCTCAAGCACAGATTTTACTGCAAGCCATTCAAGTGTGACAAAACAATGTGTTAATCGCGCAAAACGCAGCAATTTTAAAGAGACACCAACATGAATCAAAATGATCAACAGCTTATTACTCAATTGCCCGAGCGATTAAAGAAGGCCCAGCCGATGGCAAAAGATTCAGAAGCAGCTGAATTAATTACGCAAGTAATTGGCTCACAACCGGACGTAGTGTATTTATTGACTCAAGCAGTTTTGTTGCAGGAAACCCGCTATGCGGCGCTTGCAACAACAAGTTGCTGAATTGCAGGCGAAAGTGTATTCTAAAAAAGCTTCTTCTCTTCCCTTTTGGGTGGGACACGTCAATCCAATCCAAATGAACCAGCGCCCTATGCACGGACCAACCCTTTTGGGCAAAGCAGTTTTTTTAGGTTCCACCATGAGCACCGTGGCGGATCTGGTTGGTGGTTTGTTCTTATTTGAAGGGTTGAATCATTTGTTCAGCAGCCACTCGACTTTAAATTCCGATAGCATGCTAAACAATGCAGGGGTCTCCGATATCTTAGAATCCGATCCGTTACAAGGACAAGGTCAACTACTGGATGAGGGATTTGGCACTGGAGATAGTTTTATGGATGAATCGAGCCCGGGATTAGATAGTAGCGATTTTGATGATGGATTTGGGAGTAGCACTGATTGGTAACGTGACACCCCACCTTATCCCCGGCCGCGTGGGGATGAGGAAGCCTAAAATTATGACTTGTGGGTAACAACTATGGTTCGCACTTAACCCATTGACTTTGGATGCTGTGGTTTTTTCCATTGTTTGAGATAAAAATTTACAAAAATTGTAAATAGTTCGAGTAAAATGATTGGAACTATCCAATCGCTGATTATAGTTTTGTAGGCGCTTTTGAAATCAAAATAAAAAATAGTTCTTTGTATTGTATCGACGATCCAGTAAATTCCTGCTAAGAACCATAAATAAATTTTTTGTGGGTATAGGATTTGAAAAGCATTTCAAAATAAGCGGCAAGAATTAAAATTAATAGAATACTAATTACGCCTAAAATATAATATTGTAATGCACCCAAAATGCAATTGCATCACACCACAAATGGATAGCGAGGCTCAAAGCAATTGCCCAATAACGTGTTTTCGAAAAATTAAAGATAAGCGCATGAGAATAAAGCTGGCTAAGATAAAGCCGCCATAAATATGAAACGTGTGGATGGTCAGTGAGTTGATAAATCCCGTGTCCTGACCAAGATCAAATGCATGATCAATATCAATGGCGTTCAAGGCATATAGGGCAGTGAAGAAATATGCAAAGGTCATAATAGGACCAGGTAGGGACCGTATCATTACCCACAAGTGGTAAGGACTAAAAACTTAACTCGTCATCCCCACGAAGGCGGAGAGCCAGCGCGCTGCGCACGCCTTGCGCTGGCTCTCCGCCTTCGTGGGCATTTTTTGAAATTAAGGCTAATAGGAAAAATAACCTAGGATGGGCAATTTCCGCATTTCGCTTCGCTGCATACGGGCTAGAAGATTAATTAAAAGTGGCTATGGGTGGACTTGAACCACCGACACCGGCATTATGAATGCCGTGCTCTAACCAACTGAGCTACATAGCCATGCGGGTTGATGCTGGGAAGAATCGCATTCTGGCGATTTATGGGAATTATGTCAAGCCTGCTAGTGGCAGTTTTTATCCAAAAACGGCTTTAAATAAAACAACAGCATCCCTTTGGTTTCGCTCACCATAATAACAGATTTCTTGCGTCTTTTTCTTGGTAAGGCTATTTGGCTAAGCCTTCTGTTTTCTTCCTTAAAGAGAAAGCGGAATTCGTTTTACAGTAATCGGTATTAGGTACTGTTATAGATTCTATGAATGTACGCTTAAGTAGCATAGCCTTGCAGCCTGTGGCTTATCGGGCGTCTGCTGAGCGACGCATGGGTAGCTTACTTAATAGATCGTGTCATAATGCCTTGTTGTAAAAGAGGAAATGCCATTATTAGCAGGTGCAGGATTAACGAAGAGAAAACAAAAGATTCCAAAGAGTAATCGTTTCATCATGCTGCCCTTCAACAAAGGTTAATTACCACCTACTCGAAAGTATATTATATCAGCGTGTTGCACAAGATACTCTTTTCCTTCTAACCGCCACTTACCAGCGTCTTTCGCGCCTTGTTCTCCTCCAAATTGGGTATAATCGTCATAACTTATAACTTCAGCACGGATAAAGCGTTTTTCAAAGTCTGTATGAATGGCCCCCGCTGCTTGAGGCGCCGTTGAATTTTTAGGACAAGTCCATGCGCGAAGTTCTTTGGGGCCAGCCGTAAAAAAGGTAATTAATCCCAGTAATTCATAGCCTGCTTGAATTACGTGATGCAGTCCCGGCTCTTCAAGCCCGAGGCTTTGTAGGAAGTCCTGTTGATCGGAGGCAGAAAGGTCAGCGATTTCTGACTCGATAGCTGCGCAAACGGGGACGACCTTTGCTTTTTCTTTGGCGGCAAATTCGTAGACTTGATTTAAATAAGAATTATCCTTAAAACCGTCTTCCGCCACGTTAACCACATACAATACCGGCTTTGAAGTCAGCAATTGGTAAGGGCGTAATAAAATTTCTTCTTCCTCTGTTAAATTAACATTTCGAATTGGCGTGCCCTCATCGAGCAACTTTTTAAACTTTTCCAATAAAGCATAGGTGTCGCGTGCTTTTTTATCGCCCCGTTTCACGTCTTTTACAAGTTTCACTAAAATTTTACCGAGCGTTTCTAAGTCAGCCAAAGCCAATTCGGTGTTTACTACCTCAATGTCGGCAATGGGATTAATACTTCCCGCCACATGGGTGACATTCTCGTCTTGAAAACAACGCACGACGTGGGCGATGGCTTGAGTTTCACGAATATTGGCAAGGAATTGATTACCAAGACCTTCGCCTTTTGAAGCCCCCGCCACTAAACCGGCGATATCGACGAAGTTAACTGTCGTAGGGATAATTTGCTTCGGATTAACAATTTGAGCAATTTTTTCAAGCCGCTTATCAGGCACCGACACCACGCCAACATTCGGTTCGATGGTGCAAAAAAGATAATTCGACGCTTCGACGCCTGCTTTTGTTAAGGCATTAAATAATGTTGATTTACCGACGTTGGGCAATCCAATGATGCTACATTTAAAACCCATGTTGAACCTCACTTCGCCTCTCCTGCCATCAGGAGAGGCGGTTTTTAAGAATGCAATTCCCGCATCACTTTTTGAAAATCACCTTGCACCAATTCTGGAATCAGGCGCAAACCTTTTTCGATGGCTGCCAAAATAGCAATTCGATCGTTTTTGGACGGCGGGCTTAAAACGTAAGGAGTGACCCAACCTTTATGGCCGGGATGATTAATCCCAATTCGCAAGCGGCAAAAATCGCTACTCCCAATGTGTTGAATAATATTACGAAGCCCGTTATGCCCGCCGTGTCCGCCCCCTTCTTTCAAGCGAATGTCGCCGGCGGAAAAATCCAATTCATCGTGTGCGATTAAAATTTCTGAAGGCTTTATTTTATAGAAAAGAGCCAACGCGGCAACAGATTGGCCGCTTTCGTTCATGAATGTGGTCGGCTTAAGTAACCAGTAATCATTATACTTTGCGACAAAACCATGAAATTTATTTTCTTTGGCCAGGGATTGATTCAGTTTCTGAGCCAACGTTTCAATGAACCACGACCCGACATTGTGACGTGTTAGGGCATACTGATCGCCTGGATTTCCAAGGCCTGCAATCAGTTTAATCCCGCCCGACAAGGCCGATTATTCCTTCTTATAAGTATCAGCCTGCCCTGCCTCGCCGTTGGCCTGAGCTTCAGAAGCAGGTTTTTCAGCGCCCTCTTCTTCTGCAGCTTGTACGTCTGCCTTGCTAACCCTTGGCATGTGAACGCTCACGATTGGCGAATCGTGCTCCTCATCTACCGCCGAGGTTAATTCCACACCGGCAGGCAGTTTGAGGTTGGACAAATGCACGGACTCGTCCAATTGAAGATGAGATAAATCCACCTCGATGTATTCTGGCAAGTCGGCCGGTAAGCAGCGAATCTTGACTTCGCTTTGTAGGTGTAAAACGACCCCACCCGCCTCAACGCCGGGGCAATCGTCTTCACCCAGGAAGTGCAAAGGCACGTTTATGATCAATGTTTCAGAAGCTTTGATACGCTGAAAATCAATGTGCACAATTTTAAGCTTTGTCTGATGCCGTTGGAGCGATTTAAGAATCACTTTTTCCTTTTTGTCACCGACTTTAAGCGTGAGAATGGATGAAAAGGTGGATTCACTTTCAAGGGCTTTCAAGAGGTCTTTTTGCAATAAGGTTATGGATTGGGGAGCTTTGCCCGCACCATAAACAGTCCCCGGGACTTTATCTTCAAAACGCCGCATCCGGCGCGCGGCGCTTTTGCCCGTGAATTCACGTAATTCGGCTATTAATTCAAAACTTTCAGCAGCCATGGGTTACTCTCCTGCTCTCAAGAAGCACGCATTTTACTGATGTTTCTTCAAAAAAGCTAGCGCCTTGACAGGCTATAAGATTCATGCAAAGCTTCGGCATATTCGGCCGCGTGTAAAGCAAACGCAGTACGATTAAGGACGCCCGCGCTTGATGACATCCATTTTCCTTCCTCAAGGCCCTCACCTAAATCGGTGTGAAGTTTTAATTATTGGAGGAGGATTGTCGGTTTTACGCTGGCGCGAGAGCTCATTTTTTAGGTGTGTATTTTACCAAAAGCGCTTCCGGCGATGTTTATTTAGGTCCAACGGCGATTCCTGCATTTGGGCGAGAAAATTATGGGTTGTTAAAAGGCATCAATAGTGAAGTCCTAAAAATTACTTTTCAAAGTTTAATTTTATTTATGCACAATTCTAAATTTAGAAAAGTAGTGATAACAGAGCCTTTCAAATACATCAAAAAATTCTTTTCCGAAGACGCTAAGAAATTAGTTAAACAGCTCAAGCCGGAATGCTTAATACCAACTTATAAAGTCGGGCTGCGCCCTCAACTGGTTAATTGGAAGACCAAAGAATTAATGATGGACTTTATTGTTGAAAGAAATGAAAATACGATTCATATTTTAAATGCAATTTCACCGGCTTTTACCAGTTCAATGGCTTTTGCTGATTATGTTATTCAACGTTATATAAACCCCCTTTAAGGATCTTGTATGCCATTTGAATTTCAAAAAATGCCTATTCTTAAGGTCATTTTGATCAAACCCAAAGTGTTTACGGATGGTTGAGGCTTTTTTATGAAACCTTCAAGCGAAGCGATTTTAGACGCCACGGTATTAATGGGGAATTTTTACAAGATAATCATTCTTTATCAATAAAGAAAGGCGTATTGAGAGGACTACATTACCAACTGGACCCTCATGCGCAAGGAAAATTAGTGTGTGTGGTTTTAAGTAAATTATTCGATGTAGCTGTTGATTTACGACGGGAATCACCGACATTCGGAAAATGGATTTCCACAGAACTTTCTTCTACCAATGATCACATGCGCTGGATACCTCCTGGTTTTGCTCATGGTATAGTGGTATTGGAGGAAAATACACATTTATTATATTAAGTGCACAGCAGGGTATGCTCCCGAATCAGAGAGATACATTTGTTGGGACGACCCTGACATTAATATTAAGTGGCCGATCAAAAATAATCTTTTGCTTTCTGAAAAGGATGCGGCGGGGTATTTTTGCAACGGGCAGAAATTAACGCGCAATATCACGGGAGTTGATAATGGAAACAGTATTAGTAACCGGTGCAGAGGGATATATTGGCAGTGTGCTCATGCCGAAATTATTAAGTAAAGGTTATCACGTCAAGGCCCTGGACCGTTCTTATTTTGGCTTAGATAAGTTCTCTCGCAATATCCACATTTAGATGTTAATTAAGGAAGATATTCGGCAATTACAACCGTCTCTGTTTACCAATGTGGGCTACTTCATTGACCTAGCTGCTGTTTCAAATGATCCGAGCGGGGATATATTTGAGAGGCCACGTGGGAAATTAATCACCAAGCCTGCGTACAATCCGCCACTCTGGCGAAACAGCAAAAAGTGAACTCTATATTTTTCCCTCTAGTTGCAGTATTTATGGTTTTCAAAAAGGCGTTGTTGATAAAGAAGTGAAAACTAATCCACTGACCACTTATGCTAAGGCTAATGAAAAAGCCGAAAAAGAAATTCTGCCATTGGCTACTGATGATTTTACCGTCACCGTTATGCGGCAAGCCACCGTCTATAGACACAGCCTCCGGATGCGTTTTAATCTTGCTATCAACGGAATGGTTTATGGAGCTTGGAAACATAAATGTATTCTATTGATGCGTGATGGGACGCAGTATCGACCAATGCTTCACACCGACGCATTGGAAATTAATGGACAGGTTATTAATGTGGGGTGCGAAGAACAAAATTGTCAGTTACAACCATTATGAGAATTAATAGCAAAAGTTGTTGGCCAAAAGCTTGATGAAGAAATAGCTATTGAATGGTACGGCAATCCTGATCATCGCAGTTATTATGTTTTTTAATAAAATTAAACGAATTTTAAATTGGCAACCATAGTGGGATGCCGCGAAAGGTGTCGTTGAACTCATCGAAAAATTAAAAAAATAATCAGCTACAAAAAACCGCTGAAACGATTACATTAAACTGGTACTAAGAATTGGAAAAATGGCATCGTATCTTGCAGCCCGTTATAAAATACGATGACATACTTAGTATAAAATAAGGAGAGAAGTGTTATATTAAATGAATTGCAGTATCGCGAGAAAACTGGATCACCAATACGGGTAGGGTTGATTGGCGCAGGCTCGATGGGGACCGGGATTGCACGGCAAATTGGGAGAACGCCAGGAATGAGATTGGCTTTTATCGCGGCGACGACGATGTAATCCGTGCAAAGAAGGCGAATTGCTTATGGCAAGGAGACGAAATTATTTTCTAACGCGGATCAAGCGTTGGACGACCCTAACGTCGAATTCGATGTGTTAGTAGACGCGACCAGTACCATCGGTATTTCTGCAAGATATGCGCTTAAGGGCTATTCATCGTAAACCGCATGTCGTTTTATTGAATGCGCATGTGGACCCTTATCTTGGGTTTATTTGCAGCATGAGCCTGCAAAACACGGCGTTATCGTCACCAGCGATGCGGGTGACCAATATGGTGTCCTTGTCGCATGATTGAAGAAGTACAACTGTGGGGATTTCAAATTACTCAGGCAGGAAATATATAAAGGTTTTCTGGATCGTCATTCGAGCGCTGATAGCAAACGTGAAATCGCTAAAAAAACTTAATCTTAAGGCAGTTCCTTGCGTGGGGTATTCGGATGGCACCAAAGTAAATATCGAAATGGCTTTAATTGCCAACGGTACAAATCTAATTCCGACAAAGCCGGGCATGCAAGGCCCTGTCGCGAAACATGTCTCCGAGGCGATTAATTTTTTTGATTTCGATGCTTATGGAGAAAAAGGCCGAGTTGATTACATATTGGGAGCCTAGCCTGAAGGAGGTGTATATGTTATCGGAAAATGCGAAGAGCGTTTGCAAGAGAGCTACTTAAATTATTATAAAGTGCATAACTGTTACCCTTATTATGTTTATGTATTTTGCCGTCCCTATCACTTATGTTATTTAAAAACGCCTCGTGTGGTTGCGCTAGCTGCTCTATGGAATAAACAGGCATTAAGGCCCACCTACGGTCGGTTAAAGAATGTCTATGCCTATGCAAAACAGCTATTAAAAACGGGTGATTTATTCGCGGATGGCATTAGAGGAGATGTCGCCTATGGATTAATCTATGAAGCCGAATCAGCCGATTAGGTGAATTATTTGCCTATTGGTTTATTGGAAGCAGAAGAAACCCATGAAAAACCACGCGTATTGCATCATCTCGAAAGAGACCAACCCATTCGTTGGCCTCATATAGAATTGCCTGATACAGAATTATTGAGACTTTATCGAATTCAACAAAAATTGTTAAAAACTGAAATATTGACTGTTTAAAATGAAAAGAACTAATCCACATATTACAATCCTAGGAGGAGGTCCTGCGGATCTTTGCGCCGCTCGGTTACTGACGTGTCAAAATTTTCGGGACTGTATTAGATAAGGGAGAAAGGCCAGGCGGGCTGGCGATGGCTCAGCGTTATGGTGCAAATTGGTATGATACGGGTCAGCATATGTTTCATTCTTTTGACCGAGAGATTTTTGAAGACGTTAAGGTGCTGATGGGAGAAGAGCGCATTGAAGTTGAGCTTAACGCAAGAACTAAATGGGGGGCGGTTATTTTTGTTACCCTTTGCAATTTCAGGATATGGTCAAAGGAATTCCTTTTTTTAAAATTTGTCGACAAGTTTCTGGTTTATTTTCAGCTCAATTCAAAAATGCCATCGTGGGCAAAACTCCCAAGGATGTGGAAGAAGCGTTGATTCAATTATATAGGAAACCCTTGTATAAATTCTTTTTTGAAGATTTTACCCATCAGTATTTGGGAATTCATCCGAAGTTGTCTGTCATTTTTATTACCTTAAAAATGCTGAAATTAATCGCGATTGATGTGCTTAAAAAGGGACTAGAAAAAATCGGAAGTAAAAAAGGTTATTACTGAAAATAATAACGTGAAAAAAATTATCTACCAGAGGGATGGCGAGACGTGTGAGTTAGAATGCGATGCTTGTATTTCAACTATTCCTATTAATGCGTTAATTCGTCGAATTGATCCCGTTTTTCCCGATTACGTTTTAAAGACAGTAAATCAGATCCGTTATAAATCCATCGCAATCTATGGTTTGTTAGTTAATAAGCCGAAATGTTTTGATGGGCTTTTTGTTTACTATCGCAACCATATTTTTCATCGCATTTGCGAGCCTAAAAATGCTGAATTGGAAGTGAATCCAGTGGATCACGCCGTTCTTATCATAGAAACAACTTATGAAATAGACGATCCTAAATATCGCGATGAAGCGTCTGTCAAAGAACAAATTTTCAGCCGATTAGCAGAAAAAAGTCTTTGCCAACAAGCTGACGAAATTGTTGAAACTTATCTTACTCGCTGCGGAAGAGGTTATCCTATTTTTGCGTTAGATTTTAAAAAACACCTGGATACATGATACAGCATTTGCGGAATGTTATTAATTTAGTATCAACAGGACGCCAAGGTGCATTTACTTATCCCGATATACATGACGTGATGCGCATGGGAATATCAGCGGCAAAAAATATTATGCAACGATTTGGCTAGGTGTTTTCAGCAATTCTAATTTTGACAATTCGTTATTCCCGCGCAGTCAGATAGACGTCAACTTAAGCATAAACCCCTAATGGCTGTAAAGTTGATGCTTCTCTTTCGCCTTGTTCCTTTCAAAGCTTCTTAACACAAGGGGCCTCTATCATTACCCACCCGTGGTGAAGCGTGAAAAACTTAAAACCCGTCGTCCTCCCGCGGGGGCATGACGTTTAAAAAACGGAACCTTGATATAAATATTTCCATTCTAGGTTGTTTTTTTCTATGAGACTAATTTTAAAAAAACTTCGTCGGCGCCGCGAAGATGGGGACCCAGGCGCACTTGCCCGTGCGCAGCGCGCCTGGATTCTCGCTGTGCGGGATGCCAGAAACGATTTAAGCTTTCAAAAAAGCCAATGCCGTATCTAACATGCGGTTTGAAAAACCCCATTCGTTATCATACCAAGAAACAACTTTTACGAGTTGATCAATCACACGGGTTTGACCCGCATCGAACACAGAGGAGTGTGGGTCATGATTAAAATCAATTGAAACCAGCGGCTCGTCATTGTAACCAAGGACGTCTTTCATTCTCCCTTGCGCCGCTTTTTTCATCATCGCATTGACGTCTGACGCACTAACTAATTTTTTCGAATCAAAAGTAAAATCGATGACCGACACGTTAATGGTTGGCACGCGAATTGCATAACCATACAACTTTCCATCCAATTCCGGCAACACCAATCCCAGCGCCGCCGCAGCCCCCGTTTTTATTGGAATCATCGATTGCGTAGCAGCGCGAGCGCGATATAAGTCTTTGTGATAACTATCTGTGAGATTTTGATCGTTTGTGTAAGCGTGAACGGTAACCATTAAGCCACGCTCAATCCCAATTGCATCGTTTAGTACTTTAATTAAAGGCGCTAAACAATTAGTCGTGCAAGAAGCATTTGAAATAATTTCATCATCGCTTGAAATAATATTTTCGTTAACGCCAAATACAATAGTTTTTACATCATTTCCCGCAGGAGCAGAAATTAAAACTTTTTTAGCGCCGGCCTTTAAATGCGCTTCTGCTTTTTCTTTGCTCGTGAATAGACCCGTGCATTCCAGCACGAGATCCACTTCTAAATTACGCCAAGGCAATTCTTCCGGATTTCTTATCGCATATACCTCAATTTTATCGCCATTGATCACAAGACTATTGCGAGATACACTCACTTCGCCAGAAAATTGGCCATGCACACTATCATATTTAGTTAAATACGCATTTGTCTTAATATCACCGAGATCATTAATCCCTACAATTTTAAGATCTTTATTTTTTCCTGACTCATATAAAGCGCGCAAAATGTTTCGCCCGATGCGGCCATAACCATTAATAGCGATGTTGAAAGACATTTTATTCTCCTAATTTATTTATATAGTTGATTAACCACATTAAGAATATTTTCCACCGTGAACCCATATTCACGATACACCACTTGCCACGGCGCAGAAGCGCCAAAGCGATCAATTCCGATCACTCGGCCTTCATAACCCACAAATTGATACCAATAATCGGGATGAGCGGCCTCGATTGCCACTCGCTTTTTAACGTTCGGGAGCAATACCGAGTTGCGATAATCGGTGTTTTGCTTTTTAAATATTTCGCAACAGGGCATGGAAACAACACGAACTGAAATATTTTCCTTCGCTAATGCCTTTGCAGCTTCGATCGTAACAGCCACTTCCGAACCCGAAGCGATTAAAATAACCTTGGGATTTCCAGAGAATTCCCATAAAATGTAACCGCCTTTAACAATTTGAGCGATTTGTTTTTCGTCTCGGTCTTGATGAGCGACCGTTTGGCGGGTTAATAAAAGGCAATTGGCACCCGGTTCTTTGATCATATTTTTCCAAGCCACAGCCGTTTCCACTCCATCGCACGGGCGCCACACGTGCAGACCGGGAATCATGCGTAGTGAAGGCAATTGTTCAATCGGCTGGTGTGTCGGTCCGTCTTCACCTAGACCGATTGAATCGTGAGAATAAATGAAAATAGCATGGGTTTTCATCATCGCTGCAAGCCGCACCGCATTGCGCGCATAATCGGAGAAAGTTAAAAAGGTCCCTGCGAAGGGAATAAATCCTCCATGCAACGCCATGCCATTCATTATGGTCGTCATAGCGAATTCACGCACGCCGTATTCGATATAATTTCCGGAACGATTATCCTGACCCTGAATGGTAGCGCCCGTCCATTTAGTGCAATTGGATTCAGATAAATCCGCGGAGCCGCCGATTAATTCAGGCAATAACGGCGCAAATATGTTTAAACATTTTAAAGAAAGTTTGCGAGTGGCGTTATTTTCTTTTGATTCTTGCATCGTTGCTAGTAACTCTTTCCCTATTTGTTCCCATTGTTCCGGCAACTCTTTTTGTTGCCGTCGACGAAATTCTTTGGCCAAGTCGGGATGCTGTTTTTCGTATTCGGTAAACAGTCGATTCCATTGGGTTTCGTTTTTTTCGCCTTTTTCTTTACAATCCCACGCTGCATAAATCTCCTCGGGAATTTCAAAAGGCGGATGTGGCCAATTTAAAATTTTACGAACCCCAGCGACTTCTTCTTCGCCTAAGGGGGCTCCATGTGTGACAGCTTTGCCCGCCAAAATTGGTGCGCCATAACCGATGATCGTTTTACAACAAATGAGACTGGGTTTGTCCGTTACATTTTGGGCTGCCTTAATAGCTTTCAAAATTGCATCGGGGTTATGACCGTCGATATTCGGCACTACATGCCAATGATAAGCTTCAAAGCGCTTGGGCGTGTCGTCGGTGAACCAACCGCTGACTTCACCGTCGATAGAAACCCCATTGTCGTCGTAGAAGACGATCAATTTGCCAAGTCCCCATGTTCCCGCTAACGAACACGCCTCGTGGGAAATACCTTCCATTAAATCGCCGTCGCTGGCAAAAACATAAGTGTAATGATCTACGATAGGGAAATTTTCGCGATTGAACGTTGCCGCCAGCATTTGCTCAGCCATTGCCATGCCAACACCAGTGGCTAGCCCTTGGCCCAGAGGGCCACTGGTGGTCTCCACACCTGGTGTGTCACCGAACTCCGGGTGGCCGGGAGTGCGCGAATACCATTGACGAAATTGTTTAATATCCCCAATGGTTAAACCGGCCCCAGTCAAATGCAGCAACGCGTATTGCAGCATAGCGCCATGACCATTGGATAAGACAAAACGATCGCGATCGACCCAATTAAGATTGGTGGGATTGAATTTCAAAAAATCCCGCCACAAAACTTCGGCAATATCCGCCATCCCCATAGGCATCCCTGGGTGCCCTGAATTGGCTTTTTGAACAGCGTCCATCGCCAACGCACGAATCGCATTGGCACAGTCTCGGCGTGAAGTCATGGGCATTCCTATTGGTTGGCTCAAATCAAAAGCAAATGATAGCGTGTCTGGTGGGGGTGTGCAATTTGCTAGCTAGCGTCAGGGTCGTTTTCCATTAAAATCCCACTTCATTAGCTCGAGATACGATGACATTTCTTTTGAGGGTTGCGAAGAAGGAAAAAATGCAGAATGATTTTTATTTTGTCTTTTTTTAGACTTCTCAGCTTCTAGGTTATTAATATATTCTACGCATCTCACAGAAAACATCTCATAATTAAATATATCAATCAAGATGGACAAATCGACAATAACTCCATCACGCAAAAGTTTAAGATTACCCAAAATATAACTCCCCTTATTTTTTTATCAGACTCAATTACTTTGATCATTAAACGATCCCATAAAATAAAATCACTTTCATGATGTTCGCCGAAAGGAATCCTTCTTAATTTTTCAAAAGCACATTCCAGGTAATGCTTTTTTCTTTCACCCGAGAAATCGGGGCATATTAAGATTAAATAATCTACGTAAAGCCGTATCAGCTCATAATCACCAACGGAATTTGGCATTACTTCCGCTAAAATATTTAAAAAAATCATCTGATCGATATGTCGTTGCAATTTGGAAAAAACAATAGACATCAAATTGATTTTTAAAGGGGAGCTGTCGGGGTCAGATGAAAAGATGGAAAGCGCTGTTCTTAGTTGTGTTAGCTCTTCCGAGGTGATTTTTCGATTCGCTATCTCTTCTTTTGTTTGATAAGTCGAAGGTGGATAAATACTTTCTATTGATTGATTACCCCCTTAATAGGGGAAGTACACAGCGCACATACCTACCTTCTTAAGTATTAGAACGGCAAATTAATTTGAAACAACACAGCAAGCACTTCTTGGAGTCGATTGCTTTGAACGGCTGCGCTAAGGATTAAATCAACCGTTTTTAGAGCGGGAGGAGCTTCTCCATCAAGCCGAAACAAGAAGCTAATTATAAGACACGTCAAGGCCTTGGTAATAGTATTTTAAAAAACGCAGGAAACCCACATGCCGTTGCTTTAGCAATTATCCCAAGTGGTATTCACCCCTGCATCAAGGCCGCTTTGTATAGTTTTCTGTAGAAGTGGCAACAATTTATCTAGGGGAACATCTTCAAAATATTTAGCCAAGGCGTTTAGCAGCGCTGGGTGTCATTTGGCTGCTGCTAAAGAAATTCCACAAAGCATATTTTTTCTCGCCCCTGGGACAACTTTGGGAACACGTTCCTAGAAAATCTAAAAAGCGTTCTTTGTCTTCGGGCGGGAACATTATGAAATAATGCGATAGAGTTTCATTTACTTTTTCTCTTTGTACTACCAACTGAAAAACGTTTTTAGCTTTATGCTCATCTTCTATAATTAGCGATAGTTCTATAAAACCCTTTGCTTTTTCTTGTATAAAATTCGCAATAGTCTTGCCAGCATTAATAGTAAGAGTAAATTGTTCAGCTTGATTTTCTACCTTACTCCTCGTTCTTGGCCCCTCCGTTTGTTTATCCACCTGATGTTTTTTCTTATTTTTATCCATGAGTTGTCCTCCTAGCTTTAATATTGGCACATAAGATTACTCTAGCACGGTAAGGTTAAAAAAGTATGAAATAAGTTCACATGGAGAAAGTAATAGAAAATCAATTATCAAGGGATTAACCCTAGTGGGAGGTCAATCAGCCATCCGAGGATTTAGTATTACCCCGTATTCTGCTTTGGTCTATACGTATATGGCCCCAGGGTTGTTGTCAACAATCAGTTTTGACGAAAAGAACGTATATGCGGCTTCACCGAGCCACCGCATGAATTAGCCTCATCAACCTCAGGTTTTACCTTAACGTCCTTAACATCACATTGCCGCGTTTACTAATCCGCGACAAGACCTCCTTATTCTCACTCGCGTGTTGTGGAGGAACTAACCCAATAAACACCAACAACTTGCCAGAAACAGATGAAATTGATGAATGTCCCTCCCCGTTCGCATAAACCGGCAGCGCCGTTAAATCCCCCC
>NZ_CAJRAM010000096.1 GCF_907164965.1 Coxiella endosymbiont of Ornithodoros maritimus | reverse complement strand
TTCAGAATTAAAGAGCTTTTATGAGGGGCTCGTTAAAAAAGGGAAAAAGAAAATGGTAGCGTTTGTAGCACTAATACGAAAAATTATTGTTATCGCCAATGCCAGATTAAAAAAATTTGAACAGAAAAAATCGCTAACTGCGGTATCACTGTGAAGCTGTGAATAAGGTGTGTAAAATGACTATTTATTATCCAGTTTTCAAACTTGCTCACAGCAATTCAAACATAGTTGATCCAGCGCACCAAAGGTGCACTGGGACGAGTGGGCTTTTAGTTTTTAGCACTTTTGGGAATGATAGACGAGGGACAAGTAGTACTACAATGAAACAATGGGTTAAGATGATAAATGGTATCGTTATTGATAAACGCGGCTTTCGGTTAGGCGTCGGGATGGTGATCATGAACAGGCAAGGGGAGCTATTGTGGGGGCGCCGGGGGTAGGTAATCCTGACGCTTGGCAATTCCTCAAGGCGGATTGTTACCCAACGAAACCTTGCGTAAGGCATTGAGATTCCAATCGGGGGCTAGATGAAGAAGTGGGACTGAGTCCTCATGACATTATTTACCTTCATGAGACACGTCAGTGGATAGAGTCGTGATCCGGTGCTGCCTGCTAATATGATGTCTTTCATAAGCGAATCCTATCGGAAATATCAAAAAATTGCAGCAGATTTTTACTATTTCAAAAAAATATTATGTTGGGCAAGCCGACAACCTTAGTGGATGTTTAAAATATGATAGGACAAAAATTTGTTGATGCTGCGGGGAGAAGCGAAGTATCAATGGCCGATATTGATTAGTATCTTTTGCGCCAGTTTAATACTTAAATTGGTGGTCTTTTCTGCGTTCTATCGTGACGATGTTCATCAGCTCTTTCAACCGGATTTCGACGCATACCTCAAGCTAGCCATACCGCTTCTTAAACAAGGAAATTATGACGATAATTTATCGGCCATTATTATTGCTCAGCTTGTTTTAAGTGTAATTCTAATTTTTTACGGCTATTTAATAGCCCGTCGATTATTTGATGCCTGCACAGAGTTAATTACGGCTCTTTTTTTTTGCTGTCGATTATCTTTTTTTCAGCTATGCCTATTTTGTGCTAACCGATTATTTTTACGCGGTGACGCTAAGCCTAGTTTTTTATTTGGCGTTTGGATATTAACGGAGAGTAACCCGAAATATAGATATGCCTTTTTACTCAGGTTGTTTTTTGCTATCGCGACGCTCATTCGTCCGGTTAATTATTATTTGCTATTTCCTAGCGTAGCAGGCCTATTTATTTGAAGTTCGAAAAATTACACTTTAAAAAGATATTTCTGATAATATTATTAATACTCTTACGCAATGTTTTATTGGTAGGAGGTTGGCAAATTCGAAATAAAATAGCTATGGGCACCTTTCAATAGAGTGGAATCACCACCCCTGCTAATGTTAAAAATTATTTCCCTCAGAATTACGACTTATATATTGAAAAATATTGTGATCTCTAGTCACATTATTTAAAAGCTAATTTTAAAATTATAACCAACCATCCGTCTTTAGCTCTCAAAAAAATGGGAATAGAGTTTACTAAATTAATATTGGGTTCAAACCCCATTTTGGTTGATTTTTTGCCGCCCAAAAAACATTAAATTTTATTGAGAAATGCACAAAAAAATACAACAGTTATTTTGGCGATGAGATTTTAGCCAAGATATCAATGAACTTTTATCTCATCTCTTTTTCTTGCTGGCATCGCTTTGTATTTCATCTTGCTCTGATCTAACAATACTTCTTATGGGCGCTTTCGACTGCCATTTCAATTACTCATTGACTTTTATGCTTCGGTCGGCTGGGTAGCGGCGTGAATCAAAATCAAAAAACTTTCTTTTTATCCAACGAAACGAATAGACCCATCCATAAGTTGCGTAAATTACGATAAGTAATTCAAAAGGTGCACGAAATCGGTCGGTTGAAACAGCGTTCGAAGAGAGGGTAATAAAATACAGCGCACACTCCAGTAAAAACAAGTGCTAGAAATAATTTTCGCTCAATTTGAATTTAAACAAGGTCAGCAACGCTATAGCTACGAAGAAATAAGTAAAAAAAGTTGCATAAGAGCTGCGACAACCACCGAGAAAAATTCACCCCGACTGTTATTTTTTAATAGCTTTGAAATGCAAAAATGCGATAACTCCTGTTTTTTGTGTTTAAACACAAGGTACTTAATGTCAGGACTAAAAAAAATCGAGCAAAAGCAGCATCTGAGCCTAACATTAAGTGAGGGAAGCCCGCGATCATTTTTTTAACCAAGCCAACAGAGCGCTTAATTAAAAAAGCCAGGGCTGTCTTCGCCATAATTTCGTTTTTTTCGCAGGAGATAATGGCTCCTGTTCTTTAAGTTTTTCGATTAGAGCTTTTACATTCTTAGGCGGAGGATCTTTGGGTTTTTGAATAATATCGCCCATGTAATTCCAGTACAGATAGAAAGCCATTATATTGCTATAGGTGAAGGTGTTAAAGTGCAATTTCCAGGGAAAGCGATTTCGAATAAAATAGATTGTAGTTCCAATAGCCACTGGAAAAAGTAAATGATAACTAATAGATCCGATAAAAGTGGCGAAAGCCAGAATAAACCTAATGAAAAAATAAGCTCTAATTTGTAGGAACGACTTGAAAACAAATACCTCGCAATTAAAAAGGTGAAACCAATAACGATAGCAAAAAGGAGTTCCATTAAGATCACTAAGGTATATCTTAATAGGAGGAAATTGAAAGCGATAAGGAAAGCTGAAAGGTAAGCGGGGGATAGCGAAATCGGTAAGCTATCTAAATAAGCTTTGATAATCAATAAACTGCTTAATAGTATTTGCGCCATAACAATGGCGGCCAAATACTGGCCGAATAAAGAAAAAATAATAGCGATAAAACTGGGATGCCCGGGTGTTCGTTCAAATAGGTCACCATAATGTCCGTTTAATAGGAGCGTTTTTGCAGGCCTAAGATAATCGAATGAATCTGTGCGAATAATTTGATAAATTTCCCCATGGTAACAGATAAAAAAGCTTAACTTAAATAAGAGAGAAAAGAAAATGATACTCGACAGTATCCATTGTTGGTTTAATAAAAACGGTTTGTAAGGTAATGCGAAGAGGGCTGTCTTTCCCCGAAGCACTTCCTTCATTTTCTTTTAATCCAAAAACATCGAACTCACTGACTCTTTCTGATTAATGCGAGAAATGGTTTCCGCAATAAGATGGCTTAACGAAATTTGTGTGATTTTGCGGCACTTGGCGGCTTCTTCGTGCAGCGGAATGGTGTCCGTGACAATCAACTTATCAATATCAGAGTCCATAATATTTTTGACCGCATTTCCCGATAGAACGGGGTGAGTGCAATACGAAGAAACTGTCAGTGCTCCCTTCTCTTTAAGCGCGGAAGCCGCATGACATAAAGTGCCCGCCGTATCGACGATATCGTCGACGATAACGCAATGACGATTTTGGACGTTACCGATGACATTCATGACTTCTGCCTGATTGGGCGCCGGGCGTCGCTTGTCGATAATGGCTAAGTCAGAGTCATTGAGGCGTTTGGCAATCGCTCGCGCGCGGACGACTCCCCCCACATCAGGAGAAACAATCATCGGAGTCTCCAGCTTGTCGAGCAAACGGTATTCTTCTAAAGCCGTAATACTGGCATAAATATTATCCACCGGCATATAGAAAAAACCCTGAATTTGATCAGCGTGAAGATCAACGGTGATAAGACGCGAGAAGCCCACTTTTTGCATCATATCAGCCACTACTTTGGCGCTGATAGGTACTCGGGAGGAACGAACACGTCGATCCTGTCGAGCGTAACCGAAATAAGGCACAACGGCGGTGATGCTCGCCGCTGAAGCGCGCCGAAAAGCATCGCCCATTAAGATCAACTCCATGACATGTTCGTTAGTGGGGTGCCCTGTCGATTGAATGAGATAAATATCGCGGCCTCGCACATTTTCTTCAATTTCAAAGCGGATTTCCCCATCGCTAAACCGGCTAATCAACGCATTTCCAATGGTAGTGTTTAACTCTTTGGCTACGTTCTCAGCGAGAGACGGATTCGCACTGCCATGAAAGATGCGGATGTCATCAACGTTAGGCACGAAGTTTCCTTTATTTATACAATTTATACATGGCTGGGGTGCCAGGATTCGAACCTGGGAATGCTGGGATCAAAACCCAGTGCCTTACCACTTGGCGACACCCCAAGGGATTAAATTTAAGCTGGACGCGCAACCATATTAACAGTTTTAGCGGCCCCGTCAAAGTGGCAACGGGAGAAGACATCATTGCCAATGCTTTATAATAATTTTCACAGCGAGTGAGCCGTTACTTAATTGTAAAGTGCGCGGTAAATCCACTGAGCCGACTGTTGTGTATTGAGAAAAACGGATATCCCAACTGCTTTGTTGCAGCGCGATTAAATGCGTATAAGTATCGAAATCAGCTTGATAGGCGCCGGGGGCGGGGATGCCTCGAATCCAATAATAGAGATTAGATAGCGGAAGCTGCCAACCCAATTGTTGTTGCATCAACTGTTCGGGGGTGCTTGCCGTGTAATGTTGTTGCGATGAGCACCATAACGTGACCATTCCAGGACGACCGGAAATGTTGACACTGTAAATATCCAGCGAAGAATGAATTCGAATGTGATAGTTCATCCCTTTTTGTTGCCAATCGTAAGCCGCGATGATCGCTTTACCCGGCTGCTGAATCCTAAAAGCCCCGTCAATATTCCATTGCGAAATACGACTCAAATCATAATAACGCTGTGCCCAGGTTTGTTGGTGGTAAACCGACGTTGATTGATTCGGCAAACGTAGTGTAGTGCAGCCGCTGATGAGCAAAGCACTAATAAGCACAATGGCAATACAATAACGCACCCTGGGGCTTCTTTTCTTCATTGTTTGAAATAAGGCTCATTCCTTGATGGGGGATAGATTTTCACACAGCTATTCTGGCATTATATCTCCTCTCCTTAAAGGGGACTGTGCCTTTAAAACCCTTTAAAAACCAAATCGATCAATATGCAGCCTAACGACTTGCCATCCCCCGATCCCGTTGCAAACGCACACAGCAAACAATTGCGGCTACATATCGTGAGTGAAATTGCTGAAAATGGTCCGCTTACCTTTGCTCGATATATGCAGCTCGCCCTTTATACGCCAGGTCTAGGTTATTATAGTGCGGGTTCTCGCAAATTTGGAGCGGCAGGCGATTTCGTGACAGCCCCTGAAATATCCTCTCTCTTTTCTCAATGTGTTGCTCGCCAATGTGAACAGATCTTAATCGATTTAAACGGAGGCGATATTCTCGAGTTGGGAGCAGGTTCTGGACGAATGGCGGCAGACATTTTACGTGAATTACAGCGCATTAGTTATTTACCTAATAATTATTTTATTTTAGAAATCAGTGCTGATCTTCGAGATCGACAAGAAAAATTTATTAAAAATAAAATTCCTGAATTAAGTCATCGTGTCAAATGGTTGAATCGATCACCGAGCTCGCCCTTTAAAGGTATTATTCTTGGCAATGAGGTGATTGATGCAATGCCCGTCCATAAATTTAAAATCGACAACGGTATTAAGGAAGTTTACGTTAATTGGAAAAATCAACAATTTGTTTGGGAAATAGGCGAACCTTCGGCTGCACTAAACGATTATATTAAAAATTTAACCATTGATTTTCCTGAAGGTTACGAGTCTGAAGTTAATCTACTGTTGAAAGGTTGGATCGCTTCATTAGCCGATATGTTGCAAGAGGGATTAATTTTATTAATTGATTACGGTTTTCCGCAGCACGAATATTATCACACGGACCGCGATCGGGGGACCATTGCTTGTCATTATCGACATCACAGCCATTTTGATCCCCTTATTTTAACGGGGATTCAGGATATCACAGCGCACGTCGATTTTACGGCGATTGCTGAAGCCGCTGCGTCGCAAGGTTTAGCGGTAGAAGGATTCACGCATCAGGCGGGATTTTTATTGAATTGCGGAATCGCGACTCTCATGCCTCAACTTGAAGATGTTGCAGAACACTATCGGATTGCACAGGAAATAAAAAAATTAACGCTTCCCAGTGAAATGGGTGAATTATTTAAAGCCATCGCGCTTACACGAAATTATCGCCGATCCCTGTTAGGATTTGTTCGTATGAATCAAGTGGAGCGTTTGTCAGGTCATCGATAATCCCTTATTTCGCTTTGCTCATAAGGGCTACTCTTATGAAATAAGGGTTCGTATTGCTTCTAAACGTAATTTTTCTAATGCTTTTGCAAACGCTTCGCCTTTTAACTGTTTTTCTTGTAGAGGCTTAATATCGACGGATTTAATCGCTTTAATAATTTCTTTAATTTTTTTTTGCTGGGGTGACGTCGTTGAAGAAACTAAATCGCAGGTAAAAACAAATTGGTCAAAGCGTTCTTGACGCCGTAACGCATCCGTTTTAATAAGAAAATCGAGTAATCTGGATTCATTCATTCTATTTAAATTGACATAATCAGATCCAAAGCACGCCACTAAAATGACTAAATCCGCATATTCATTAGGCGCCCGGTACCGTTGTGCCAATTTTTGAATTATTTCAGGTGGTAAATCGCTTTGAAGAGTGGCAAAGCGAATAATAGGCGAGGGTGTTCTATCGGTAACAGACTGCAAAGCGGCTATCCCTTTTCCTTCCATTTTAATTTCGGGGAATAAAATAGCGAGAGCGCCGCATTGATTTAAGACGGTAAAAAATCGAGTTGGTTTTTCGTTGCCAAGGGCGCGAATTAATTCCTGCCAAACACGTTCGGGTACCAGTGCATCAATTTCACCTGCGCACACCATTTTTTTCATTAAATCCAACGTATCGGGATGAATAGAAAAATCAGGAAATTTAGTTGCTAACCGCGCCAAACGCAAAACCCGCACAGGATCTTCTTGGAAAGCGACGGAAACATGACGCAAAACCTTATTTTTAAGATCTTCTTGACCGCCATAAGGGTCGATAAGTTGCCCTTCCGGTGTTTCGGCAATCGCATTAATGGTTAAGTCGCGTCGTTTTAAATCCTCTTCTAATGAGACATCGGGTACGGCATAAAAGGTAAATCCCTTGTAACCCTTTGCCACTTTTCGTTCAGTCCGGGCCAAGGCATATTCTTCATGTGTTTCGGGATGCAAAAAAACAGGGAATTCTTTTCCCACGGGTTTAAACCCACGAGCCATCATTTCTTCAGGTGTTGCACCCACCACGACCCAATCTTTTTCTTTGACCGGCAAGCCCAATAATTGATCACGAATAGCGCCGCCTACCAAATAAACTTTCAAATGTGATATCCTCCGTGAGGGTAAAAACCCATAGAATACTAACATAACTAAGCATCTCAAAAAATCATGACTAAATTACATAAATACCTTCCCCAGCGCACCCTATCCAAAATCGTGGGTTGGTTAGCGACTCGTGAATGGGGTTTATTAACGCAATGGGCGATTAGGCTTTTCATCCGTCATTACGGCATCGATATGCAAGAGGCGCAATACCCGGATATCCGACATTATCCGTCTTTTAATGCCTTTTTCACCCGCCATTTAAAAAAGGAATTGCGTCCTGTGGTTGAGGAATCTCGCGCCATCGCTTCGCCCGTCGATGGCATAATTAGCGAAATAGGACAAATAAGGGGTGAAAATCTAATCCAAGCAAAAAACCATCACTACACCATCCCAGCATTGTTAGGCGAAGATCCTTATCGCGCTAGCCAGTTTTTAGATGGTGATTTTTTCACTGCTTATTTAGCACCTAAAAATTACCATCGCATTCATATGCCATTGGATGGTCGATTAATAGAAATGATTCACATTCCCGGCAAGTTATTTTCAGTTAACCCCGCTTCTGTTCAAACGGTTCCACGCTTATTTGTGGGCAATGAACGTGGGGTTTGTTTGTTTGAAACCGAAAACGGATTAATGGCTGTTATTCTGGTCGGCGCTATGCTCGTGGGAAGTATTAATACCGTATGGCACGGCACGATAGTTCCAACCGCGGAAGGCATTGCTGTGCATAATTACCGAGAAAAAAATATTAAATTTAAACGCGGCGAAGAAATCGGGCATTTCAAAATGGGCTCAACGGTTATTCTTTTATTTCCGAAAAATACCATTCAATGGAACCCTAATTGTCAGCCAAAGGGGACCATTTGTTATGGCGAGAATATTGGGACAGTCTCGCTGATCGAAGTAGCATAGGATACTATTTTTTGTCATTTCCAGATTGTTATTACCCTTAACCTCACCCCTATGCTTTCTGCGCGGTGAAAATAAATTGGTTACTGTCCGTGTAAATTCTTGGGCACGTGTGGGCAGCATTCCAAACAATAATCTTGATGTTGCTGTCTCTCCTATCTCTTATAATATATGACTACTAGTATCACTAATCAACATTGTCCTGGCCCAGCATGAAGTCTCTGTAGTTTTGCTTTGAAGTAAAGCCGGTATCAAATAGTTGCATACACCTTCACGAGGCTTGCTATCCGATTGGTGATATCGACTAAATGACTACCAAACACTTGTGCCAATAGTTCCACTTTAATTTTGGGTCTTGGATACGTTCCATGAGCGCGTTAAATATAGACTCTACGTTTGGGGGTAGAATCTAATAAGACCTCTAATTGACAATAATAATACATTCCGGACTCCGTTTTGACTTCAAATTTTCCATCAAATAATTCGCGTATTTGTTCTTCATCTAAAAAAGATATCAAAGAACTAAATTGTCCGGGGTTCTTCCTTAGCAAGGATGTTCCTAGTTTATAGTCATTTTTTACTTTTTGTTGGATAGCCCATTCCAGTTAGGTTTTATGGTTTTGCTTAAGCTTATCGATCAAACTTATTAATCTTTGAGCTTGTTTGACTAGCAAATAGGAAAAAAAATGTCCGCCCATCTCTAGTGTGAACTCGAAGTAATTGGCCAATGTTAGGAGCGTTAACCTCTTGTTTAAATTCAGATATAGTATAAGCTCTTCTAACCTTTCGTATATTCCATTTATATCCTCTAGGCGACATCCATCACAACGTTTAATGCGGGATAAATCGTCAGTTGTAATCATGCTTTTTCTTAATTTTTGACAATTACTTGCAGATTAACATAATCAAGTTAAAACAGTCTTAAAAGGGAAATGGCTCAAAGAGTAACAGCCTCCGGCAATTCTAATTTTGAATTTATCATCCAGCACCCATTGTCATTCCTGCGCGGGCAGGGGATTGTGAGTTTCCATCATGATATAAATAGCGTT
>NZ_CAJRAM010000095.1 GCF_907164965.1 Coxiella endosymbiont of Ornithodoros maritimus | reverse complement strand
TCAACCCCCATAATCAATTTGCTTCTCAACCCCTATAATCAATTGCTTCAATTAAAACAAACCTTTCCATTAATTCCGCCTGCTCAGAAGATAAATTCATCGCTTTCCTTCGTGTACGGGGAAATCTTAAAATGAGAAGGAATATTTTTGAGGTGCGCCAAGGGGATTGTTGCTAGAATTATTTTTGATGAAAACGAAAAAGGAGTTTTTATGTTATCAAGAATTAATCTATTAATTAGGAGTTTTGTTCTTTTTACTTCATTTCACTTTGGCAAATGCAGAAACGGTTGCGGTAAATATGTATCGCGTTGCAAAAACGGGGGATGGGTCTTCGGTAGGTTCGATAACCTTGACGGACGGATACTCAATATGGATACTCAATATGGTTTGTTAATAAAACCCAATTTGCGAGCCTTACTCCCAGGGAGAATTCATGGGCTCCACATTTACGTGAATCCTGATTGTAGTAACAAGGGCGAAGCAGCGGGGGTTATTTAGATCCGGCGAACACGGGCAACCAAACATAGGCCCCCCTACAATCCCAATGGCCATTTGGGCGATTTACCGGCTTTAACGGTAAAAATGGAACAGCGACCTTGCCTATTTTAGCGCCCCGCTTGAAAGTGAAAGACGTCATCGGCCATTCATTAATGATCCATGCGGGTGGTAATGATTATTCCGATCATCCGAAAGAACTGGGTGGCGGTGGTGCGCGAATTGCGTGCGGGATTGTTAAATACCCAACGTTGGAATTTTATTTTTCATGTTCGAGCATCGGAATAAAAACGATGAGTAATTTTTTAAGTCAATACGTTTGTATTGACAATATTGCTTGATAGCGCTATTCCATGGCTGGTGAAAAAGGCCGCTAAGCTGCTCCAGTTACAAATCCGAGTTTCTCCTGATGAGAAGGCAGCTGTCTAGCGAGCTGCAAAACACGCTGGCATGGGAATGTCTGAATGGATTTTGAGTCATGTTCCTCCTACAGGCGCCCGGCGTTTTAAACAATTACTCACCCAATTGAAGCGTGGTAAAGATAAGCATTTATTACTTTCTGAATTGCATGATCTCTTTCACACAGCGACTCTAAAAGAGTTTGAGCAAATGCTAGCAAATCCGTCGGGAGTTCGTCTTTTACCCTATTGGGAAAATTATGTTGCTGCAATGATTGAATATACAGCAAACCAAGAGGGCACATCACCACCAGCTTGGGTGCGAGAGATTAAACCCCTTTCTCAACCTGTCTCTTGAACCGATTTGATGAGTTTGCGTTTGTACTTATTGACCCATTCACCTCCTCCGTTTCGATATCGAAACATTTTCATTGATTCGACAGTGGGGCAGCGCGTGTAATTATGTCACAACAGTTAACGCAGCATGATATTAAGCGATTATTTGAACTATTAAATGAGGAGCTCAAGCATCAATCGCTGGAAGGGGAATTGTATTTAGTGGGGGGTAATGTACTTAGTTTATGATGCTCCTCCAGCAACTCAGGATGTCGATGCCTTATTTCAACCTGCTCAGAAACTTCGTAAAATTGCTGCCAAAGTCGGGGCCCATGTTGGAGTGAAAGCTGATTGGCTGAATGATGCTGTTAAAGGTTATTTGAGCGATCGGGGAGAATTTGATTCTTTTTTAGAATTAAGTCACCTTAGGGTATTTGTTAGCCGTCCTGATTATTTATTGGCGATAAAATGTTTAGCTTTATGAATCGGGGAGAATTTTATGATTTTGATGACTTTCGCTATTTATTACGTTATCTGAACATAACAACCTATCAAGGCGCCCTGGACATCATTACCCGTTATTATCCGCTAAAGCGTTTCCCACAAAAGACGCTTTATGCGCTTGAAGAGCTCATCCAGATGGATAGTGTCTAAGATTTGGTCTTCAATAAGCCCGCTTGAAAGTCATAGATCCATTACAACTGAAATTTGTCTACATTTCAGCAATTTTCACTGAAATTTGTATTCTTATGGAGAAATTTCAGTGAAAAACCGAGGCGCCTTTAGTTAGGACGACCCCGTGCTTGATTGAATATTCTCGACATTAGAAAACCTGGCCGCTATAAGCAGGCTGATAGGTGGGGGAGAGTTTTTCTCGTTGTTTGTTTTGTGGTTCCGTATCAAGCTGAAAAACTGAGTGTGGGTTGGAGGCATTACTCGGTGTCTTTGGTGTGCTGATGCTCTGTAATGTGTTGAAAAATGTTTCTCTCGTTTGAACAGATTCTTTGTTTATTAACGCTCCCATTACCGTAATCCAGAAGTCAATTTTTTCATTATCCCAGACATCCACCTTAGGAATAAATTTCTGAATCTGCGCTTTTAGCAGGTTAACGGATTCAAGGGGTTGTAAAGATTTAAAAATTTTTTCTTCACCTATTTTTAGGGTCAGCGCTATTAATTTTTTAGATTTTTTTAGCTAAATCATAAAGCGTCTTTTCTTCCAGGTTGAGGCTATTATTTTCTTCATTAAGAATTTTATTTTTCAATTTTATCAAGTTAATAGATATTTTTTCTATTCCAAGGGCTTTCAAACGTAGCGTTAGATCATCAATAATAGCTAAAGTTAAAAGATTACATAAAAGTGTAAAGAGAGGAGAGTCTGATTCAAAATACTCTGCATTTAAAGAATGACTTTCTGTTGAACCAAATAAATTAGCTAGGAGATAGAGCATTTTCTTGGAAATATAAAAAATAATCTAAATAAAGTGGGAACGAAGTAAAGGGCCGCGATAGGTGTGGCGATGGTTATAGCCGTTTCTGCCGTATTTCCTAAAACCAAACTTAACCCATTCGATATGGGACTCATTATCGTGCCCATTAATCCAGAGCCGGTGAGGTTCTCAAAACCTCTGTGCACCGAGGATTGTATAAACGAGTTTGTTTGTGAAGCAAGGAATGGGGTGGCGGAACCAACTAAAATGCCATAGGCTCCGACGGTCCAGGGGAGCCGATGTGATGGTTGCTGTTATTTTGGAGTTTGTTAGTGAGTATCTCTTTAGCTTTAGACCTGCTTTTGGACTTCTGCCTTTTAACTTGTTGTTCCATTTTTTTTCGTAATCTTTCCTTCATTAAGTTCCTATATCGGCTTAGTCTTTCCGTATTTAAGGATTCTAAATAAATGGATATCTTTAAATTAATGGGCTGGAGATCTTCTTCTCCAGCCATATAAATTGAACGCATTTTCTATTTCTCCCTTAACAAAACTATTAACTTTCTGCAATATTTGAAATGACTATTTTCCCAGACGCAAAGAGAGTCGAGAGGCATTTGGATTAGCTGCCTTGCCTTTCTGCTCTCGAAGAGAACTGAATAATTCAAGGTGGGAAGCGCTTTTGATAGGGCTTAACGGATGGGAGTTTTTGCTTGTTAACCCACTCGTTGACTCTATCCGTTTTATTTTCATCTGACAAAAGCGATACTCCGGAGGAGCTATCGTCAGTTTCTAGCAAAACGTTATTTACTTCCTGTTTAAAAGTTTTCATTGTTTTTATTACTCCTGCTCTTACTTTTTTTAATCGATTTTCAAAAGAATTTCTAAACAGGCAATTCTTCCTTTCTAGCGTTTTGTCTAATACCCACAACCAAGCGTGTAAAGCAGCTGTTGTCTTTACAATAGTTGGAGATTCTTCAGAATTATATGCAAAACTAGGAATGATTAGTGTATAGAGATTTATAGAGATAGATTGAGCTTTATTAGTATTAACATATTCTATTAGATGCATATGAATTTTATCGGCATCTATTTTAGCTTGTTTGACAATTATTTTTAATTTTTTTTGAATGGGTAGTTGGGACGGCAAGTGAAATGATTTATCATGGTATAGATTTTGGAATATCTTAATAAAGAAATTCAGGGTTCAGACTTAGTTTTAAGGAGGCTTTTTGAATATTTTTATTTTCAAATTCTTTTACAATATAAAAGGCAGATAATGCTGAAATTAACTCTATGATGTTTTCATTATCAATTTGATCCATATGTTCAAAGAGTTTTTCAGCATTTTTTTCTTCCAATATTCCGAAGTTATTCGACAGCATAAATAAAAAATTAATACGCTAACCGTTACGGCTGTCCCAATATCCGCCCCAGCGCTTCCCGCTATGGCTCCAACTCCCGTTATTCCAATTTCCTCCGCTTGTGCCGATTAAAGTTGAAATAGAGGTTGTTTTTTATTCAAAATCCGAACGATAGTAAGCGGATTTTTATATTCGACATCTTTTGCGATTTTCTTTTTTAGCCTACTATTAAGTGTCTCGTGATATTCAAGCGCTTTACGAGCTGTTGAAGATTTATGGTAGGTCAAATTAGTGCCTTCTTTTAATTGAGGCTCTAAGTTTTGGTATAAAATTTCTAGTAAATAATTCAAAGACTCTAAATTAATGTCAATTCCGACCTTTTGTGCTTTATCGTCGAGCTTGTCCTCTTGAGTGTAGCCAAGTTTACGATCGAGTGCTCTAGTAAAAAGAAATAAATATATTTTTAATTCTAATTCAGTCGTTTCTTGGTCAATAGGCGTATAACTTAATGTGGCAAGGGATAATTGACTAGATGCCGTTTTTATTCTATTGTCATGAAAACTACTAGTTTTTCAACTTTTTTGAAGTAATTGGGTTTTGTTATTTGGGCTACAATCAGAAGAAGGATAATTGATTTTGGGTGGCGACCTAGACATTTTTAACCTCGTAAATTTATTTTGTAATAAAAAATTTTAAATGAAGATAAATAATAAATAATTTTAATCAAATGTCAAATGTGAATAAAAAATAAATAATTTTTTATTCACATGTTAATTTATTTTAAAAATTGTTACTTGCAGAAATTTTATTTTGAAATAAATCGAATTTTGATTAAGCCCTTTCCCAAGGGAAATTGATCACGTCGTCAATACATTTTCTTTCCGATTTCATCATAATTAAACGATCCAGGCCGACGGCAACGCCGGCGCAAGGTGGCAGGCCATGAGTCAAAGCGTCGAGAAAGCGTTTTTCGATATTAATGGAAGGACGGTTTTGCTGGTTTCGCTTTTTGTTATCATTTAAAAATCGCTGTCGTTGTTCGTCGGCGTTTGTTAATTCTTCAAAGCCATTGGCGCATTCCATTCCTTGAATATAAACCTCGAATCGTAAAGCGATGTTGGGATCTTGGGGATTAATTTTTGAAAGCGCCGCTTGCGTAGCAGGAAAATGATACACGAACAAAGGCGCATCAAATCCGATTTTTGGTTCAAGGTGCTCACTAAATAAAAATTGTAATAGTGTGTTCCGATCACTGTATTCGTTAGAATTTTCGAGTGAAAATTGGTTGGCGAGTGATTGTAATTGGTGTAAGGAGGTTTGATGCGGATTAATTCCCAGATGTTTTAAAAATAATTCTTCGTAAGTAATACGCGACGCTTTTTTAGATTGAAGTATAAATTGCAATAATTCATCCATTTCATCCATTAAATCGTGACAAGAAAAGTTAGGACGGTACCATTCAAGTATTGAAAATTCAGGATTGTGCTGCGAGCCGCTTTCACCGTTACGAAAGGCTTTGCAAATTTGATAAATAGGCCCGCTTCCCGCTGACAGCAGACGTTTCATTGCATATTCAGGGGAAGTTTGAAGATAATAATTCTGTTTCTTTTTTCCGTTTAAATAAGTGGTTTGAAAGCTGTCGATATAAATATCGGTCACGGTGTGCTGCGATAAAATCGGTGTTTCCACCTCCATGACTTTTCGTTCAGCAAAAAATTGGCGAATGTTTTTTAACGATTGCGCACGCAATCGCTGGTTTTCAATCGAAGCGGTGGGTTGCCAACGGGAATGGGTCACGGGTTTACTTTGCCCGGGAAACGTATTCTCCCCGTCGCGTATCGACTTTAATAATTTCCCCTTCATTGAGAAACAAAGGAACGCGAACGACAGCACCAGTTTCCAATTTTGCACGTTTGGTGCCGCCCGTTGCGGTATCGCCGCGAACGCCGGGTTCGGTTTCTGTTACTTTAAGCTCAACAAAATTAGGAGGTTCAACAGACAAAGGAGCATCGTTCCACATGGTCACCATACAAAGGGCTTCTTCTTTAAGCCATTGCTTTGCCTCAGCTACCGCTTCTTTGGAAGCCGCGTGTTGTTCATAGTTTTCCGATGTCATGAAATGCCAAAATCTACCATCATTATATAAATATTGCATTTCGACTTCAACCACATCGGCGGCCGGCAGGGTCTCGCCCGATTTAAACGTGCGCTCCAATACCCGGCCCGTCTTTAAATTACGAAATTTTACGCGGTTAAAAGCCTGACCTTTTCCCGGTTTTACAAATTCGTTGTCGATGATGCTGCAAGGATCCCCATCGACCATTACCTTAAGCCCGCCACGAAATTCGTTCGTGCTGTAAGTTGGCATGGTTTTCTCCATGTTAACAAATATAGCAGGTTATCATAACAAAATTTCATCATGTGCAGTAAGATATCTCCATGAATCCACCCACTTCTATTTTGCGAGTCGCTGTCCCTTCGCCGCTTTGGCAAAGCTTTGATTATTTACCCCTTAATACGGAAACCCAGCCATTACAGCCTGGCATGCGCTTGAAGGTGCCTTTTGGTCGGCGAGAGACAGTCGGGATTTTACTCGATGTGGTGACTCATTCCGCGCTTCCATTGAGCAAGCTAAAACCGATCATTGAAATTATCGACAAAGTGGCCCTAATTCCACCTTCTTTACTAAGCCTGTATTGTTGGGCCAGTGATTATTATCATTATCCCGTTGGGGAAATTATTCTTGGATCTTTGCCGCGTTTATTTCGGCAAGGGAAAACAATAATCAGTGAAAAAATAGAGGAGCTCAATCAGGCTGATACCCTTTCTCTTGAGTTAAATGAATATCAACAAAATGCCGTCAATCAATTTATTGATTCAAAAGGATTTCAAACTTTTTTGCTAGCCGGCGTTACTGGCAGTGGAAAAACCGAAGTTTATTTACGTTGCATTGAAAAATTAATTCAGCGAAAGAAACAAGCCTTAATTTTAGTTCCCGAAATTGGATTAACGCCTCAGACATTAAATCGATTTCGTAAACGATTTAATGTGCCAACGGCCGTTTTACATTCCAGTTTGACCGATAAAAAACGTGCTCAAGTCTGGATGATGGCGAAAAGAGGAACGGCAAAAATTGTTATCGGCACTCGTTCCGCTATCTTCATCCCGTTGTTAAATCCGGGAATTATCATTCTCGATGAAGAACACGATACCTCGTTTAAACAACAATCGGGATTCCGCTATTCGGCGCGGGATTTAGCGGTGATGCGAGGACAATTTGAAAATATTCCCGTCGTGCTTGGATCAGCAACTCCATCATTAGAAAGTTTGTATAATGTTGAACGCCGCCGTTACCAATTACTATCTTTGCCCGGCCGAGCTGGTAAAGCAAAGTTGCCGAGTTTAACGATTGTTGATTTGCGCCAGAAAAAATTAATCGCCGGAATGAGTGAGGATTTATTAATTTCCATTAAAAAACACATTAAAAATAAAGGTCAAGTATTATTATTTTTAAACCGGCGAGGATACGCGTCGACCTTATTGTGTCACGGTTGCGGTTGGGCGATGCACTGCGAGCGTTGTGATGCTCGCTTAACACTGCATTATTTCCCAAAGCGCCTTTATTGCCACTATTGCGGCGCGGCTAAAAAACTCCCACCCACTTGCCCGCAGTGCCATCAGCAAGAATTAATCGGTGTTGGTTTAGGAACGGAACGACTCGAAGCGGCATTACAACAACGTTTTCCCAATGACGATATTGTCCGAATCGATCGCGACAGCACGCGCACAAAAAACAGCATGGAAAATAAATTAAATTTAATCCACAATCGCGAAGCCCCCATTTTAATTGGCACACAAATGATAGCAAAAGGCCATCATTTTCCTCATTTAACTTTAGTGGCGATCATTGACGCCGATAGCGGTTTATACAGCGCTGATTTTCGAGCCACTGAGCGGATGGGGCAATTACTCACTCAAGTTGCAGGCCGAGCCGGACGCGTCGATCGTCAAGGGGAAGTATTAATTCAAACCCACCAACCGAATAACCCCTTTTTAACCCTATTGCTCCAAGAAGGTTATGAAGCTTTTGCGCAAGCTTTATTAAAAGAACGTCAATTGGTACAACTACCACCCTTCACTTATTTAGCTTTATTGCGCACCGAAGCGGTCAAGCAAAGTTTACCCCTCAATTTTTTGACGAAAATAAAAGAATTGATGGTCAACGAGTTGAAAGAAGAAGTGGATTTATTAGGTCCTGTCCCAGCCGGAATGGAGCGCAAAGCGGGACGTTACCGGTATCAATTATTATTCCAATCAAAGCACCGAAAACATTTACATAGTGTTTTAAATAAATTAATTTCGTTTTTAGTAACCCAGCGAAGAAAAGTACGCTGGTCGTTAGATATCGATCCACAAGAAACAATTTAAAAAAACAAATTAGGGCCTGTTTACAATTCGCTAGGCTAAGCCAGCTAAGTAACCTAATGAAAAGTGCCCCTCCTTAAAGAGGGCGTTATAATGCGCCAACATAGAGTTTCTATTTTTAAAAAAAGGAGCAGGGCCATGAAAGATATTAAAATACTTGGTGTTGGTATTTATTGCAAAAGGGGTTTTTCAACTGTGTGGGATTGATGAGTGGGGTAAGGTGATCCACACGAGAGGGGTTAGGCGCTCAATATGTGTCCACTGTGGCAAGGCCTTAAGGTGGCTTGTGTGGTTGATAGAAGCGTGTGGAGGCGCGAACCATTGGTATCGGGTTCATGGG
>NZ_CAJRAM010000094.1 GCF_907164965.1 Coxiella endosymbiont of Ornithodoros maritimus | reverse complement strand
GGGGGGATTTAACGGCGCTGCCGGTTTATGCGAACGGGGAGGGACATTCATCAATTTCATCTGTTTCTGGCAAGTTGTTGGTGTTTATTGGGTTAGTTCCTCCACAACACGCGAGTGAGAATAAGGAGGTCTTGTCGCGGATTAGTAAACGCGGCAATGTGATGTTAAGGACGTTAAGGTAAAACCTGAGGTTGATGAGGCTAATTCATGCGGTGGCTCGGTGAAGCCGCATATACGTTCTTTTCGTCAAAACTGATTGTTGACAACAACCCTGGGGCCATATACGTATAGACCAAAGGCAATTTTCGAATGACGCCAGCCGAAACGCGACCATAGCTATTGACATGAAGATACTGAAGAGTAAAAAACCAATATCAATCAAATAATACTGCAAACCAACGGCAGATAAAGGCGACTAAAAATCACCATTTTGTGTTAAATCGTTAACAGGCGTAAAGTTTATCCGCGTGCAGATATTCAAGGCCGCAGCGCCCACTTTGCTATACGTATATAAATTTCTGCAAATTGGAAAAGCCAATTTAAGCGCGATGTAGCCTAACCAAGAATGTTCGCTAATCCTACCACCCACCACGGGGAGATCATAAGGTACAAGATAGCGATTCCATTGGTACCCCACATCCACACCCAACAGAGCTGCCTTTTCCTCCCTTCACAAAGGGGCCAAACGGGGAACCGTCACTTTGCAAAGTAGCTACATAAGTTTGGTAAGGAAGATATGATTCCCAATCGCGCGAAGCATATCCATAGACCCCTTCAACATAGACACCCGAGTATACAAAGGAGGTTCGAATATAATAGGGAACTTCAATTCCACCCACAACAGCGTTAGTGGGAATTAAAAATAAAGTAGATAGAAGATAAAAAATACAACGGCCCATGTCCCAAAAAGTGTTTTTAGTTTAGCAATACTTTATATTACGTTGGCTAGCGAATGTAAGTTTTTCATCACGGCAATCGAGCCAAAGGTCGCTCCTTTTTTAAGCTTGGGCTGATTGCCTTTGGTCTTTTATTTAAATCCCCAATCATCCAACTCCTTCCTCAGCAATGCTGATGGTGTAGGGGTTAATTGAATCGCTGAGAATTCATTTCGCAATGGGTAGTGCCGGCGTAGGTATTCAAATTGATCGGGATTCTCTGCAAGCGCCTCGCGCATCCTTTGGCTTTCGCGGCCAGGATCGAATAACGTTAATAAAATATCTTCAGCGTCGCGACAGTCCTGAATATTTAACATCATTGTTTCCTGCAACTGCTGCAACTCACTAAATCGGCGTGTACCTGATAAATGAAAATATTTTAGAAAAGCGTCGTAAATTATCAGCGTTGCACGCAATTTCGCTTGCCTGCTATAGCCGGCAATATGAGGAGTGGCAATGGTTGTTTTTTCCAATAATTGTAAATTAACAGTGGGTTCATTTTCCCAAACATCTAAGCAAGTTATAACGTGGTCACACTGTAATAAAGCATTATTATCAACAACAGCACCTCGGCAGGCGTTCAGTAATACGCTGCCGGGTTTTAACGTTTTAAGAAAACGGTTATCAATTAAATGATAGGTCGGAAAGTTTCCCGTTTTGACTAAAGGCGTGTGCAAACAAACAAGATTAACATTGGTCAGCGAGGCTAAAGGAACTGAAATAAAATCCTTTTCCATACGTGCGCGTGCGGGATCGTTATGCAACACCGTAAAACCAATTTTTCTCAATCGATCGGAGATAACGGAACCCACATGGCCAACGCCAATGATTGCTGCTGTGGCTGAATTGCGCGGCAATAAATTTCTCTTATGCAAATAAGCCAGGCAATGGAGCACGTATTCCGCTACGGCCGTCGCATTAGCGCTAGGCGCATAGGCCCAATGAATAGATTGTTTTTTGAGCCACCTAGAATCGATATGATCGAATCCCGCTGTCGCACTGCCAACAAATTCGACAGCCGTCCCCTTCAGCAAGGCGGAATCTACGGAAGTAATAGAGCGAGTTAGCAACGCATTAACAGCGAGAAGATCACGATTTTGAATGTGAGCCCCCGGCTTTAATATCAGTTCACCGAGGTCGCCAAAGAGCTCGGAAACAAAGGGGATACGGTCATCAGCTAAGATTTTTATCATGATCGAAAACTGTAGCTGAAAATCTACTGATTCGCCATTGAAAGGATTTAATAAGTTAGAATAGACTCCAATTATTTAGGGAAGTTTTTACTCCATGAAGGCGGTTGTCTACATAGGGTTTTTTTTTGCTAATTTTATTTTCCGAAATGGACGGCTATGGAAACTTCGCCTTACCCGCTCCCGCGCACGACCATGGTGGAAAACTATGCTTATTTTCATCCGCATGCGCCATTAACGCGACTCCCTTTCCCACGTGCCTTCCATCAAAGAGCCAAGCACTTGAGCTTAAGCGAAGCCATTTTGTTAGCGCTTCACAACAATCCCAATGTGATCAGCAGTGAGTTGCAGCGGGTGGTTGTAAATTTACATTGGAAGTAGCGCATAATGAATTTGAACCGCAATTCACCTTAGGCAGTACGGCGAATTACGCCTGGCAGAGCAAGCCGACTTATTCGCTCAACGCCGGCGTGAGTGTAAAGACAACCTTGGGGACTGTGCTGGAAACCAGTTATGGCACTTCTTTTACCGGCGGCCCGGGGAGCACGACAATAACGATAACGCAACCTTTATTGAAAGGAGTGGGTTGGGCCTACAACATCATTGATCTTACGAACGCGGTTGATAATGAAAAGGTGGCGCGATTAACTTTTAAAAGTAGCATTATTACTGTGGTTGATGCGGTCATTAAAGCCTACCGAACATTAGTCGAAGATTACAATAAGCCGACCATTCAAGGACGCACTTTATTACGCATAGAACAAACGGTTAGACAATCTGAATTACGAGTGAAAGCTAGAAAACTCGCACCCAGCGATTTATTACAATAACAAGCAAACCTTGCTAGTACCCGTTTATCCATGATGCAGCAACAGAGCAGTTTAGATGCCGATTATCAAGCATTTTTAAAAACTTTAGGATTGACAACGACGGCAAAGGTCCATCATTGACCAACGGATAGAAGAAGTCATCTATCTCCTATTCCCTCCGTAGACGCAGCCATCCGATTGGCGCTTTTAAACAATATAGATTATCAAACTTCCGTTATTCAATTGCGTGCAGCAAAACGCGCTGTAATCTCTGCAAAAAATCAAGAACGGTGGCAATTAGATGTTATGGCAAGCACGACTATCGGCGACGGTAACGGGGACGGTGGCTCTATTTTACCTATTTTCCAAGATGCGGCACCGATTTCAGGTGGCGGAACGGGCCCCAGTTTAGGATTTATGCTTAACATTCCCATTAACGACGTTCAGGCAAAGGCAGAAATTATTGACGCGCATATCTAGCTCGAGCAGGCTAAATTAGCCCTCGAAGAAACAAAGGAAGATCTTATTAGAAACGTGACAAATCAAATTAATCAACTCCATAATCAATATGCACAGATTAAAGTCGCCAAACATGGCGTTGAGCTGCAACGGCGAACATTGGAAAATGCACAGCTCAAATTGCGTTTTGGAAAAACAACCGTTTTTGAAGTTAACCAATTACAAGATCAATTGCTGGAGCAAGAAACCGATTTAGTAGCTCAGCGGATTGAATTCTTAAACGCGATTACAGATCTCGATAACACATTGAGAATTAATTTGAGGTACTAGCCATGAGAAAAAAATGTTTCAATGGGGAGTTTGTTTAATGCTGACAGCAGCTGTCTTTTTTACCGGTTGTAAAAGAGATGAAAAAAAAGAGTCAGAAAAAGACAGGCAAATTATCGTAGCCAAGCTACAACCTAGCGTGACCCAGCTTTATTTTAAAGGCTCGTTGGCAACCGTTGAGAACGGTATCTGTTTTAAGCCCCGTTGACGGAACCATCACAAAATTATTTTTTACGCACGCCGCTTCTATTGAAGAAAATCAAAATATTGTTAAAATTCATTCTCAAAAATTGGCCGAGGATTACCGCGATGCGATGACTAAATATCTTCAGGCAAAAGATATCTACGAAACCAGTCTAAAATCATTTGCCGACACGCAAGCGCTTTATGAAGCCGGTATTATCTCAGAAGAAGAATTTCGCACCGAAAGGAGTCAGCACGATAGCAACATCCTTAATTTTTACCAAACTCGCTTCACCTTAGAAAAAGTTTTACGGGAAGCAGACATCGACCCCAAAAGCGTGGAAGGCTTGCGTATTGCGGACATCAATGCCGTGGCACAAATTTTGCAAAAGCATTTTTGTCATATCTTAGTAAAATCACCGGGAAAAGGTGTGGCGCTTTTTCCGGTTAAATCGGAAGATGATAAAGACGGTAAGGAACAGTTAGTCGTTGGCACGGAAGTTAAACAAGATCAATTAATATTGTCCATCGGCGATTTATCCGAGTTTACTATCACGCTGCAAGTGAGCAAAATTAAGATTAATCGGCTTCATTTAGCCTTAAAAGCTATCGCGACGGGTGATGCTTTTCCTGGAATTACCCTTCATGGAATTGTGACGGTCGTGGCAAGACAATCCAACCCAGAGCAAAGCGAAGGTAATGGAGGACTTAGCACATTTAATATTGAAGTCCAAGTTCCCGGCGTGACAAAAGAACAACGCAACGTTATCCATGTAAGTATGAGCGCCACCGTAGAAATTGACGTGGAAAATCCCCCACATAATATTACCCATCGGGGCAGTGACGCCGAAAAACGGTCAAAGTGTTGTTACTATTATCGACCCAAAAACTGGCAAAGAAACAAAGGTTCCTGTCGTGATGGGTGCCACGACTTTAACAGGTGTTATAATCCTTCAAGGCATTAATCCGGACGACAAAGTGGTGGTTTATGATTGAATTTAAAAACATCACTAAAGTGTATCAGTTCGGCTCGAACAGCTATAAAGCTTTAAAAAGGGTTAGTTTTTTAATTGAAAAAGGTGAATTCGTTGGAATTAGCGGGGCGTCTGGATCAGGGAAAACCAGCACAATGAATATTTTGGGTCTGTTGGATCATCCCACCAGCGGTGAATATTTATTAAGAAATAAAAATGCCGCTTATTTAAATCCTAATCAGCGCGCGGATTTGTTTTTCAATTATTCTTTATATTGCCGCGATTAAACGTGCTGCAAAACGTGGGACTTCCTTTGACTTATCGTAATCTCAGCGGCAAGCGAATTAACAAACACGCGCGAACCATGTTACAAAGAGTCGGGATGGCTAAATTCCACCATCATAAATCCAGCGAGCTTTCTGGTGGACAACAGCAACGGGTAGCGATTGCGCGTCGCTTGTTGGAAACCCCGATATTATTTTAGCGGACGAGCCAACCGGCGCGTTGGATTCAAAAACGAGTCAAGAAGTGTTGGATTTATTGATTCAATTAAATCGCGAGGAGAGCTGTACGGTGGTGCTGATTACGCACGATGAACAAATTGCCGCCCAATGTCCGCGGATAATTAAAATGCACGATGGCTTGATTGTTCCATAGATACAAAAATATGAGTTTTATTCGATATATCAAAGCAGCTTTAAGGAATTTAATTTCATCTAAATTACGTTCCTTCTTGGCTATTTTAGGCATTCTCGTAGGAACGGCTTCTGTTGTCGCTTTGATTACTTCCAGCCAATTAGCCACCGAACATGTACTTGACCAATTTAAGGAATTAGGAACCAATTTATTAGCGATGGATGTTAAAGCGCGTCCCGGGCAACAACAAACCGACATAAGCCAACAAATTACACTAGCCAAAATTTCCCAAATTAAACACGCCTCCCAAGAAATTGCCCTCGTGGCGCCTTACACCAGCTTATTTAATACTCTTTATTTCGAAGGAAAACAAATAGAAGGTCGGGTATTAGGTGCGACAGCGGAATTGGCCGAAATTGTAAAAATAGAAATAAATAAAGGTTGTTTCGTTTCTTACTGGGATCGAAACAGTTTTTTTTTGCGTGATCGGCAGCGACGTTGGTAAAGATTTTTTAACAAAGGGCATTGCAAACCCCATTGGCCATCAGATATCGATCGGAAAATTTGTTTTCACTATTATCGGCGTAGCCAAGCACTGGCAATCCAATTGGTTTTTATACGCAGACATTAACAAAAGTGCTATCATGCCGCTGGCGACTTCTTTTTTCTTAAGTAAAGATGCACAAATAAATAATCTGCTATTTCGCCTTGTTCCTGATCCCTATATCGCTGAAGTGCAAAACACGTTAACGGATAAAATGAGCCAACTCTACCCGCAGTTAAAAACGACTTCCCGCAGCCCCGAGCAAATCATTGGCATTATGAAAAAACAACAAAACACGTTTACCTGGTTGTTAGGCTCAATTGGAGGTATTGCACTGCTGGTCGGTGGCATCGGTGTGATGAAATATTATGTACATCTCGGTTATTGAGCGCCGTCGTGAAATAGGAATCCGCATGGCTGTAGGGGCCGCCGCGCTAATATTCGTCGAATGTTTTTAGTAGAAGCGATTATTTTAATGTTATTTGGTGATCTATTGGGTATCCTTGTTCTCGGTCGTTACGATAGCCTCCATCCTCGCCTTAGGGCAGCGGCTGGAGCTTTCGCATCCCCTACTTTTCCCCCTATTTTAGGTTTCGTCATCTCCATCCTCGTCGGCGTCATCTCTGGATTTTATCCCGCCTATCGAGTATCTAATTTGGACCCAATTGAAACATTGCGAGGAGAATAAAATGGAAAACACGAAAAAATTCATCGATCTCAAATGGAAAAAAATATCCTTAAATAAAATTAGTTACCCCTGTCATTTCCGTTTGCGCGTAAATGACGTGTACAAAGAATTATCAGTATTTTTATAGCTATTCTTTAATACTTCTTTAAAAAATCATTGGTATTCTTGATGGGAGAAGTCGATACAGAGGAGATTTTTAAATGTCCAGACAGCCTACTAATTTCCAGGAAGGTATTGAACGGCCAGTCTACGTTGTAAGGGGCCCCACGGTTGCCAACACAGCGGCAGTGAAAAAAGATTGGTTCCCCCTTGAGAGAGGATGATAGACGAGATCATTATTTTCCCGTATTCTGCTTTGGTCTATACGTATATGGCCCCAGGGTTGTTGTCAACAATCAGTTTTGACGAAAAGAACGTATATGCGGCTTCAC
>NZ_CAJRAM010000093.1 GCF_907164965.1 Coxiella endosymbiont of Ornithodoros maritimus | reverse complement strand
GCTTTTGACTAAACAATCGCGTATCTTCAACAGCGCTTGAACGTCTTGTTGTTCCACCGTCTTACCCCGCACAAACCGTATCGGGGCCCGGGAAGCCGCTTCAGCTATCGCCTGCGCATCGTTACCATCATTCTTGTTACTTTTGACATACGGTTTGACCTGCGGCGGACCGATCAACTGTGTTGGGATGCCCAACCCCATGAACCCGATACCAATGGTTCGCGCCTCCACACGCTTCTATCAACCACACACCACCTTAAGGCCTTGCCACAGTGGACACATATTGAGCGCCTAACCCCTCTCGTGTGGATCACCTTACCCCACTCATCAATCCCACACAGTTGAAAAACCCCTTTTGCAATAAATACCAACACCAAGTATTTTAATATCTTTCATGGCCCTGCTCCTTTTTTTAAAAATAGAAACTCTATGTTGGCGCATTATAACGCCCTCTTTAAGGAGGGGCACTTTTCATTAGGTTACTTTCTTTTTCTGACGACTTACCTGAATTACAATCCAATTAATTGTGCTGTAAGTCATCCCTAAATCGAGAAGGGAATATTTTTATTTTTTTGTTTTTTGCCAATCCCTTCTGTCAATAAAGTTGCTGCCAGCATGTTTAACTTACCCCTTCCTTTTTAGCCCGAAGTGCTAACGCAGCGTGTAAATGTTTTAGAACACGAATACGCTATTGATCACTGTATTTTAAGGCAACACTGGGATTTGGAATGAGGTCTCTAAATTCTTTGGCTGTTTTGCTCCAAGAGGTAATCACAGATTCAATTTTGTGTACCGCTTCATCGACCGTCTCACCATCGGCAACACACACTGGTAAATTAGATGCTTCTGTTAAATAGCCACTGCCCTCTTCCTTTGATAAAGGTCGAATTGTAATTGGATAAGCATGTATGTTTATATTTTTTCACCCCCGATCATTCCATCAATCATTTAATAACAATCATTCAATAAATAATTTGACATAGATTGGTTTAATAGGTTTTTTCGCAGGCATCGCAGGCATATTTAATTTCTGGTCAGGCTGAGCTCAAAAAATGACATGGCTAGTTTCTGGTTGTTGATAGGACAAGCCAACCTTAACGGCAATCGTTTTCAAGTCGTTAATCCTCCAATCCAGTGGATTATTTCTCATTTTTTTCAAGCTGCTTGCCTGCCTTGCTCATATTCTTAAGATACCGGATATGGAACCACTCTTCAAATGCTTCTACCCAATAGTAGCACGTATGAAGCGAAGCGAAATGCGAGAACAATGATTAACGGGAGTTTTAGTTTTTTAATATGAAAACGGGGTGTGGATAAGCTCCCGTTGCTATATTAGTAACCGCCCCTGAAGAAACTCTATCTAAAAAACCATGGCAATTGCTGTTTAAATATAAAGCGGAATAAATTTAATACATTTTTTATTAAAAAATTCTCGTCCAGTATGTTCTAAAATATTCACCATTGGCGTGTCGATTTTTTCCTGAATAATAAAGTCCTGATCTATGCAATCTTTCAATAAATTGATTCCATTCAGTTTGTCTCAAATCCTGCCCGATACTTACTTTTTGTCCTCGAGCTAAATTAGTTGGCTTGATAAGCCAACGATCTTTGGAATTGGCAAAAGCGTTAATATTTTTCTTTTCAGAAGAGATAAGCCTAAATGTTTTCGAAACATGCCTATTAATAAATAATTTTTCTTCCTTCGTAGGTAAGTGAGCGTATTTTTTAGAATTTAAAATAAGTTTTTGTTTTGTAGAATTGTCAAACCGGCCATTCCATTAATAGACAAAACCTGTTTATTAAAGAAGGATTGTAAAAAAGGTTTATAACGAATATCGTAAGGCATGTCACTGCCTACCCACTCTAACTTTACTAAAGAGAGTAGAAATTTTATTTCCCTTATAATTTAGTTCACCTTTACGGTTCATTAATAGGTTTTTAACATCTATGAGAAAAGCTTGTCGTCCTGTAGCATTAAGTTGATCAGTCAAAGTAATTAGTTCAAAAAACTGCATTAATTTCGGATCAAAGAATGGAGATCGATCGTCATAAATGATACAAACCGTAGCCGGAGTGATAGAGGTTTCTTTTTCCATCTCAGCGATTACTCGTGGTCAATAGAAAGGATCATAATAAATTTGGGGTGACGATATTATGCTTAAGTTTAATTGATCATATATTATCTGGCTCAGAAAACTGATAACATAGAACCCATGACCGTCATGGATATTTATTGCAACGAACTTTAAGTTTCCCTTTTTGGTTACAAAAAAATCATAACGACAGTATAAATTATTCAAAAATTTTTTCGCTTTGTATAGGGCTAATATGATTTGTAATCACTAAAAAATCCCATTAATTCCGCATTTCTTTCAACAAGATGGTCACCAATTTTCTCAATAATCGTGTTGAATTTATCACAGCATAGTTTGTAACTAGCATATTGCTCTTTTGATAAAAAAGAAGGTATTGGATTGATAGGTGTCTTCTTAAAGAAGTTGGATTTTCCGCCAATTTCTTCAACCTTTTTATCAAATAATCTATGGATATTATATAAATTTCTTTAAGCAATTCTTTGTCATACTGCAAAAGGTAATCTATAGACTTTTTGTTATAAACTGTAATCGGCATATATCAGTTTATTTTAATTTTAATGCTCCTCGTCTGCTCCAGATTTTGAAGAAGATAAGCTCCTATAGATGCTGTTATCTTTTTTATGATTATAAACATAGCACACTTTTCAAGTCATGATCCTGAGGAGTACTTTCAAAGGAAAAACTCTAACAGCACGATAGGGAAATAGGTTGGCTAAGTCTTCAACTTCAACGGCAATATCAACATCTTAGCTCCCAGCATATGCAGACGACGTTGGATGATGTTAGCGAGGTCGGTGTGCAATAAGCGGGTAAACCAATTTTCAGTAGTATAAACATAGCGGGAAGAAAAATAAATGGCGGTAGGGAATTTTTTATTAACTTTTGCAGAGATCTGCATAATTTGATCGACGGCATCCGTGCCAAAGCCGCTATAGGATTCGGCGGCGATGCCGTGCATTTGGGAGTATTTGACTAAATAATTCAGAGTCGCATCGGTTTGTTCTTTTAATTTTGAAAGTGCTGCATCGCTACCAAAGCTACCGATATCGACTTCGCCAGTGCTGATGAAAATAAAATTATGAAAATAATTAGGGAACATCCGAGTGACCCACAGTAAAGAATGCATAGCTGCGCCGATTTCTTTTACAAGAAAAACAGCGGTTGGCTTTTGGGGATCGATAGAGGGAATAACCGCTTCCTCGCTCAGCAAGGGAATCTGTAATTCCTGGTTGAGCTTCTTTTTTAGTTTGTTGTAACGGCGGTAATGACGTTTAATAACAATGCCGCCCGGGATCGCAACGCCGGTTACTGCGACGGTAATCCAACCACCCAATTCAAATTTCGATATCAAAGTAACGATAAGAATAGAAACGCAGACAACCAACGCGATCATAGCTAACAGCTACTGAGGGAACCAATATTTTTCGTATTTTCGATGCCGTATCCAATAAACAGCAAGCCCCAGCAATGACATACTAAAAGTCAAAAACACATTCATGCTATATAGGACAACGAGAAATTCCACGCGGCCGTCGGTGGCAAATAAAATAAGTAACGCGGCTAATCCAAAAAATAGCAGACCATTTTGAGTAACCAATCGACTGGACAACATGCCAAAGCGATGTGGCACCCACGAATCGATAGACATATTTGCTAAAACCGCAGGGCCACCGAGGAAGCCCGTGTTGGCGGCGACAATTAAAAGTCCCGCTTCCAATGCCATTAATACCGATAATAAAAAGTGATGATAAGGCCACGTTTGTAAAATTGATTGAAAAACGACTGCGTTGAGCGTTTGTCCGGGGACGAGATGAGCATTCCACAGTAAATAAAGTAAAATAATGTCTCCGGCCACCAAACTTAATGAAATGGCCATGATAGGAATTCTGAATAACGGTTTTAATACTGTAGTTGTGTAAAATAATGCCGGCAGTAATCACAATGATGTGTGTAATAAAAAATCCCAGGAAAATAATTATCAACACCTTTATTGATTCTTTGGCTCCCCGCAAGTTCAGCATTAATAGCAACAACAAAATAATCAATTCTACCACGAGCTTATAAGATAAATATTTAAGGGGTAGCAAACTGAACATAGCATCGGTTCTAGCAGCAATTGAAATGGCAATTGTTAGAATGTAGTCAATCAGTAAAGCGGCGCCGGATACGAGCCCCGAATAAGGCCCTAACAATTGGGTGGCTACTTTATAACCCCCCATTGGGAAATAATTTAATGACTTGGCTGTAAAAGCCAGCGCGATTAAAAAAAACCGTGGTGGCGGTGGCTAAAGCCAAAAAGAGCACAAGGTATGTATGTTGTCCTAAAGCATAAAATGACTGTTCAGGACCATAACAAGAAGAGGAGAGAGCGTCTGCGCCTAACCCGGTCCATGCTAGAAACGCCACTAAAGCGATGTGCTTTCGCGTCTCCTTTTTCATAGGATCACGAGGTTTTCCGATAATCAGCTCACGTATACGGCGCATGGGGTGATTCTACTAAACTCGGCTGACAAAGACATCCTTTTAACTGGTGTTCAGTAATTGATCGGGGAATTATTGTTTAAAACGAGCCTCTCTTGACTCCCGGTAAGCGGGAGAAGGAAGTTCAAAAATCATTTATTTTTTCGTTTTTCATAGGCTTTTGCTAGCTGAATTCGCGCTTCTCTTGTCATTTTTGCTTCGTCGAAGCGGCGTTGTTCGATTTCATCATTAATTGTTAAGGGGCGGACGGCTACAGGTTTTAAATTTGTATCAACGGTAACCATGGCGACATAACAGGAGTTAGTACGTCGTTTTTCGCCGGTGGTTAAATTGTCAGCGACGACTTTGATACCCACTTCCATTGAAGTGCGTCCAACGTAATTAATCATTGCATAGCAAGTGACTAACTCGTCGAGATAAATGGGCTGCTTAAACAACACTTTGTCAACCGAAAGCGTTACGACATAATAACCACTGTAATGGGCGGCAGACGCGTAGGCTGTTTGGTCGATAACCTTGAGAATATATCTTCTTGCTATGGATAACATTCCCATGCAAAATTCACCTTTTCCGGTGTCATGACCTCAGCCGTGCTGAGCGAACGCGGGTTCTTGGGTTGCATTGGTTCCTTGCTCTGATGGTTGGCGAGTAAAGTCCATCTTTCATGTAATGCTGAGTGAGTATAGTTGGCAATCTAAATTTGAGAGCGAGCCACATGATCATGACACAAAAAAGGCCGATCACGCCAAAATCCCATCCTGGGGGAATTACTCCTTTACCTCCGCCATAATCGCCGAGATAAGAGATGAGCGTGACCCCCACTAGGTAAGGCCAAACCCATAAGGCGGCTTTTGCATTCAGGGGAACTCGCTCATCAGGGCTAATAAAAGCACGGTGAATGAATAAAACGAAAAGGCCGGCCACCAAGGTGATGCCCAATTTGGAAATAACAGCCCAACCGCTCCAATAAGTAAGAAGTGTACAAAGGTAAAAAGCGAAGGTGGCCCATATTGTCACGAAAGGTAATTTAAAAGGGCGTTTATAATCGGGCAATTGTTTACGCAAGGTTAATAGACAAATGGGGCCGATCCCATAAGTGAGCGCAATTAATGAGGTAAGGAAAGTAATCATGCTGTTCCAACCCGGCAAGGGCGCGAAAAACGACATTCCCAGCAGAAAATTAGTAATGATAGCCACAACTGGATTGCCGTGCAGTAACCGTTGAAACAACGGCGGAATATGATGGTTTTTACTCATCCCATACAGAGATCGCGCCGCACTGCTGGTGTACATCAGGGCCGCCGCCATCGGCCCGATAACCGCCCCGACGTATAAAACAGGAAGCAGAATGTCTAAATGCCCTTGATGCGCAACCGCCGTTAGAGGGCTTGTTCCCCCAGGAAGAGCGAGATGCGACCAGCCATGAATTAAATTAGAGGGGATAATTGATGTCAAAAAAGCGAACTGCAACAAAAGGTATACGATTGAACATACGATCACTGAACCAATCACCGCGAACGGCAAAGCTCGCGCGGGCTTTTTAGCTTCCCCTGCCATTTCACAAGCTTGCTTAAACCCATTAAAAGCAAAAACAACGCCACCGCCAGAGACTGCTGCAAAAACACCGTGCATCCCATAAGGCATAAAAGAGGAATAGCCTGGATGAAGGAGTTGATGGGGCGAGAAATAAACTGCCAGAATAGTCAGCGCTACGATAACAGGAATCGCAATTTTTAAAAGGGTAAGCACATTATTACAGCGCAACAACCACCGTAAAGAAAAAACATTCAGCGCACTAATAGTGAGCATTAATAGGGTAGCGAGAAAGTAACCAAAACCCGTTAAACCGGCGTTACTTTGGACCAAAGAAGGAAAAAAATAACTGAAATATTGCAGTACGGCCTGAACTTCAGTCGAAGCAAACGAAGCGTAAGTAAGCCAGATAATCCAGGCAAAAAGGAAGCTCACCAGTGTGCCATGAGTATAATAGGGTATGCGTGTGCTGGAGCCCGTAATTGGCAACATAGCACATAATTCCGCAAAAACGAACGTGATGATAATGGCGGCAGAGCCCCCGATTAACCACGCTAAAATAGCGGATGGACCCGCTAATTCTGCGGTATAATAAGCGGCGAATAACCAACCGGACCCAAGAATGGCGCTGACAGAAGTGAGCAACAAGGCGAACGGTGATATAGAACGTTTTAACATAGCTTCAACAGGTTAACGTGTGTAGAACATCCTAACAACTTTAGTCACGTGTGAATACCGTTTTTTTATTATGACAGCATTAAGTTCCAAACCCCTCATTTTGATTGATGGATCTTCTTATCTCTTTCGAGCTTATTATGCGCTGCCCCCGCTGACGAACCGCAAAGGCCAGCCAACGGGGGCGATGTATGGCGTCATTAATATGCTGCGAAAACTAATGGTGGTATATCAACCAGATTATGTCGCGGTGGTGTTTGACCCGAAGGGTAAAACATTTCGCCATGATTTGCATCACACCTACAAAGCTAACCGTGTCGAAATGCCTAATGAATTGCGAAGTCAAATTAAGCCCTTGTTTGAAATCATCCGAGCGCTCGGCTTTCCTCTTATTGTTAGGGAGGGTTACGAAGCCGACGATGTGATCGCTACGTTAGCTAAAAAAGCAAAGGAAAAGGGAATACCGGTTTTGGTTTCAACCGGCGATAAAGACTTAGCCCAGATTGTCAATGAACACGTAACATTGGTTAATACGATGAAGGACCAATTGCTCAATTCGAAAGGCGTTCTTGAAAAATTTGGCGTACCACCTGAGAAGATTATCGATTATTTAACCTTAACTGGCGACGCCACCGACAATATTCCGGGCGTCCCCAAAGTCGGCCCCAAAACCGCCGTTAAATGGCTCAGTCAATACGATTCTGTTGAGAATCTTATAAAACATGCGCATGAAATTAAAGGAAAAGTTGGTGAAAACCTTCGCGCTTGTATCGATGACCTGCCGTTGATGCGCCGATTAGTAACCGTTATTTCCGATTTGCCCTTGGAAGAAAATCCCACAGATTTAATCCAAACAGAAAAAAATCGAGAAAAATTAATTGAACTATTTACCAAATATGAGTTTAAACCTTGGCTTGCCGAACTTCTGGCAAACCAAGATAAAAAAGTAGCCACTTTTCAATATACCACAATCACAAATAAAAAAACTTTTGAAAAATGGGTGAAGAAATTAGCCGACGCTAAAGTATTTGCTTTCGACACGGAAACGACTGATTTTAATGTGATACAAACAAAATTAGTCGGCATTTCATTTGCGGTTTCCCCGCACGAAGCAGCCTATGTGCCGCTTGAGCACGATTATACGGGCGCGCCTGCGCAGCTTGATAAAGAAGAGGTATTACAGGAATTAAAACCCTTATTAGAAGACCCGAATCAAACTATCATTTGCCAAAATTCAAAATACGACGGCGAGGTTTTGGCAAAAGAGGGGATTACTATCCGGGCAAAGACTTACGATACGCTGCTAGAGTCTTACGTTTTAAATAGTAGCAGTACACGGCACGATTTAAATACTTTGGCGCTTAAATATTTGGGCCGAATGATGGTGAAATTTGAGGATGTGGCGGGTAAAGGAATGAAACAAATCAGTTTTAATCACGTTACCATTGATAAAGCCACTGCGTATGCGGCGGAGGATGCGGATGTCACTTTGCAGCTTCATCATAAATTAATGCCATTAATTGAAAAAGAAAAAAATTTAAAAAAGGTCTTTGAACAAATCGAAATGCCGTTAGTGCCGATCCTCATGCAAATGGAAATGCGGGGAGTTTTAGTGGATACCGCGATGCTGCAGGCACAGAGCATCGAACTCGGTGGTCGCATTGCCTTGTTGGAGCAGCAAGCTTATAAATTAGCGGGTCGCGAGTTTAATTTGAATTCGCCTAAACAATTGCAAACGATTTTATACGAAGAACTAAAACTGCCGATTTTTAAAAAAACCTCTGGCGGTCAGCCATCGACAGCAGAAAATGTTTTACAAGATTTAGCCTTGGATTATCCTCTACCCAAAGTGATTTTGGAGCACCGCAGCCTTACTAAGTTAAAAACAACTTATACTGATCGTTTGCCAGTGCAAGTGCATCTAGCCAGCCGCCGCATTCACACTTCCTATAACCAAACCGTCACCTCAACGGGACGGTTATCTTCAAATAATCCCAACTTACAAAACATTCCCGTCCGTACGGAAGAAGGGCGAAAAATCCGACGCGCGTTTATTGCACCACCTGGGTTTCAGATGGTGGCGGCGGATTATTCGCAAGTGGAATTACGTATCATTGCACACATTTCAAAAGATCCTAGCTTAATTAGGGCTTTTGATAAGGAATGGGATATTCATCGCGCGACAGCGGCTGAAGTATTTGGTGTGAACTTGGAACAAGTGACGCCCGAACAACGTCGCCGCGCGAAAGCAATTAATTTTGGGTTGTTGTACGGAATGTCGAGTTTCGGTTTAGCGCGCCAATTGGGAATTGGACGCGATTTAGCGCAAGAATACATCGATATTTATTTTAAACGCTATCCTAAAGTGCATGAGTACATGCAAAAAATCCGCATTATTGCTTTTACTCAAGGCTACGTAGAAACACTTTTCGGCCGCCGCGTTTATTTACCAAACATCCACGCTTCCAATATCCAGCGCCGCCACGCTGCCGAACGCGCGGCGATAAATGCACCCATGCAAGGCACAGCCGCCGATATTATTAAAATCGCCATGATTAAAGTCAGCGATTGGCTCCAAAAACCCCCCGTTGAGGCTCATTTGATCATGCAAGTGCATGATGAACTGGTTTTTGAAGTGGCCGAAAAAGATTTGGAAAAAGTTATCCCCCAAATCAAAAAAGCCATGGAAGAAGCCGTTGCCCTATCTGTGCCATTAGTGGTTGATGTCGGCGCCGGGGGGAATTGGGATGAGTCACATTAGAAGAAGTAGCGCTTTTATTTTCACTTATTGGCGGTTGAAGGCTGAGTCTTTGTTGAACATACACCTCCAAAAACTGCATCGCAGGAGCACGGGATGATTTCTCCCAATTACGCCATTTTTCTTTTTTCCAAGTGATTAAATATTTGTTTATTGACTCAACGGATTCCGAACAATCATTAGGTAAAATATCTTGCTCTTCAAAAATCGAATCCCACCTCTTAGTATTGGTTAGGGTACTCACAGTGGCAGTCTGAATTGTGACGGCGTCATCGACATGTCTCGTTCTTTTATTGCTTTTACCTCTTTTTGTAAATTTTTTCATGTCGTTATTGCTCATCTCACCATAACAATGAATTGTCCATATCAGGTAAAAACACTCCTGCCTTTCTAAATTCAACTAAAAGTCCACAAATTCGTTGGTACAGTTGACTTTGATAGATTTTTTTATTAAAAGGACAGCGTTGTAGCTCCTCAATAAACTTTGAAGCGTTTTTTTAAGGTGGTGTTTTGCATCCAATGAAAGGTATTGATAATCAAGCTTGCTAAATTTTTGGAGATAACCAGGAAGATAGTCGAGGGTAATAGAACTTGCCATTGCGGATTTAAATAATTATCCTCGTACATTAAGGATATTGCTTTATATCTCCGTAAGTAAATTTATAAAAAAGGTCCTTCAACCCAGGGTCAACACGTGACATAATATCAGCCTCTATTTTTAAAAACTACTATAAAACAGGCTGTATTAAGAAAACCTCAAACACCATTGTCTCAAATACCATTGTTTTAAAAATCCATTCTCTATACATGACGAAAGCAGTTCAGTTGATGAAATAGTGAGAAAAGCTGCTGAG
>NZ_CAJRAM010000092.1 GCF_907164965.1 Coxiella endosymbiont of Ornithodoros maritimus | reverse complement strand
TTGCTTCAATTAAAACAAACCTTTCCATTAATTCCGCCTGCTCAGAAGATAAATTCATCGCTTTCCTTCGTGTACGGGGAAATCCATTTGTTATAGAATCCAACACCTTCTTGTGAGGTTTAATCATGTCCAATCGCAAATAACTTTCCGCAATAGCCCCTTTGTTTTTGCTGCTTTTTATTGATGGGATGGGGTTGAGCCTGCTTTTTCCTGTCCTGAACGCCATTATCATTAATAACCATTCTAATTTTCTGCCGGCAGCGACAACGATAGCGACGCGGGATTTTCTGTATGGCCTGACAGTAAGTATTTTCATGACCTGTTGGTTCTTCGGCGCTGCTATTCTGGGTGATCTTTCCGATACCCTTGGCCGAAAAAATGCGCTGTTGCTTTGTTTAATCGGCTCGTTTTTGGATTATTTATTATCAGCTTTTGCTGTCGGCATTCACAGCCTGACGTTCTTGATTCTTGGTCGAGTGATCGCGGGATTTACGGCGGGCAGCCAGCCCATTCCAGAAGCGGCCATTGTGGATGTAAGCTCGGAAGCGTACAAAGCGCGTAATATTGGCTTGATACTTTTGGCAATTTTGTTTGGCTTTATCATCGGCCCCATTATTGGAGGTGTTTTATCGGATAGTCGGTTTGTGAGTTGGTTTGGGTTCTCAACGCCGCTTTATTTTGCTTCGTTGATTTCATTGATTAACGCGTTTTTATTAGGATGGCTGTTTGATGAAACCTTCCAGTGAAGCAAAAAAATTAATATAAAGTTGAAACACCCTGTCGATACTTTTATGTTGGAGTTTAAACATAAAAAAGTTTGGAAATTATCTATTGTTTTGCTTGTAATGATTTATGGATGGAGTAATTTCTTTTCCTTTATTTCAATGTTTGCATTACACCGTTATGGGTTCACACCTTTAAAAATCTCACTCTTATTGGCAGACATGGGTATTGGCTTTAGTATTGGTTTTACTTATTTAGTCGACCGTTTTGTGAAATATTTTCGGTTAAAATCTATTATCACCACTAGTTTTTTTAACTGCTATTTTCATTTTATCAATCATTGTTACTCATCAAGCGATTTATTTATGGGCATTAATGATCACCGTTGGCACGGCTATTCCTGTTGGTTATTCCGCAATCATTACTTTGTTTTCAAATCAGGTGAGTAGAGATGAGCAGGGATGGGTAATGGGCGTCACTGGCGCGATTATAGTGTTGTGGTTCGGCCTAACCTCGTTTTTAACCGCTTATTTAGCAAGCTATGGGGTCAATGTCCCTCTCATTTTAGCGGTAATTGGTATGGCAATGATCGCTATTTTAATGAGCACGATTAACCGCAGTGAAATTGAGTATCAGTCAGATTAAAGAAAGGGTTCTCCTCTTCGGATTTTTCAAAGAAAGATGGAGTGTTAGGATGGGAAAAAGTTGTAACGATATACAATGGTGGGAGCGAATTGAAAACTCCCTGGAGAAAGGATTAGATTAAAAGAGTAAAGGTAAGAAATTAAGTAGGGATTTAGAAACAAACGAGTCAAGATAGCTTGCGTCATTCCCCAATTCTCAGGCCAGCCTAATTGACCCATTAAACCTTTAACATCATTATGTTGATTGCAAATCATGACGCCTTCTATCATGTACGGCCACATTTTTTCATCAGCACTTGTTTTTAATTTTTCAAATAGATGTTTGCCTAAGTAATATTTGTTAACGCCAACAATAGTTAACTTGAAAATTAGCAACCTGAGAGAGATTTTATTTATCTCCTTATATTTGGAAATAAAATGAAAAATAGAAGTAAAAAGTTCGTCTGCTTGACCTGGTGTTAAAGATACTATATTTTTTCTAAATTTTTTATGAAAACCGTTATCTTCTTCAGTAATTTTCTGAGCAGCAATCTTGTCTATTAGAAGTTGGCACAATTCATCATTTCCGATTTTGTTTTGGATAAAATTCTCGGCCTGAGCGTATTTCTTGTGTGTCTATACTAATTGAAAAAACGGCCACTAATTGCGTGGTAATTAAATTCAAATTATAAATTATTTTGATCAGTTTGTAGCCATAATCAAATAGGATTCCAGAGAATTCGATGTTATGCTTCGCGAGGTTTCCGATTATTCGAAGTATCTGACGTACTCTAGAAGAGGTTGCTTGTTGATGATCAATAGCTCTTTTAAAAACCATATCAATTCCTTTGCAGGTTTGGGGCGGGTTATTTATAGGAACGGATTATCATCCCCCCCCCTCGATATAATATTCCTTCTCCATCCAGAGAAGCATTAATAAATAAGCATGGGGGCTGGGAGAGTTGTTCGTTGAAAACGGAATAGTGGTATATCGAAATTCGTTAAGTTTAATCGCTATTTCCAGTCGACTATTGTGAAGTCTAGACTTGATTCCCTTTAATTTTTCTTGAGTGATTTTGCCATCGATTATAGGTATTTCATTTAACTCTGAATATTGAAATCGAGAAAAACTGTTGTTACCTAAATTTAAACTTTCTTTAAAAAAGTTTGGACTTTCATGTACGTATAATATCTAGGCTCCTCCTTAGGCGGTATCAATATTTCTTCGTTTGATTTTCGTAGCGTATCGAATAAGGTCATATAGGAAAAAAGATCAAAACTCCTACCCTGCTGGTGTATTGATTCGAATAAATTTATCGCATTATTTACCTGATTGGCGATACTGTTTAAAGTTATTTTTCTAAATAAAAACAACACCGCATTTAGGATTTCTTTAAAATCATGATAATTCTTATCAAGAAAAGCTTTTATTTCAACTTTTTGAGGAGGCTGTGCGCCTTTTTCTCAGCTAAATTGGAAAATCAAGAGTTGCTCCACTCAATAATAATATTTTTATTTTGTTCCTTTTTAAAAGTGCAAGTCTTAAAAAAGTCGGTTAACGCCTTTTTTGAAAAATTAAAATTATTTTTAGCATTAGAAGCGGGAATCATCGCGGGAAATGTTTGAGTTTTTTCTTCCTTAGCTCGACATGCTTTCCTATACACTTCTTTACTTAATTCATTATCGTGCCTAGCGAATTCTTTGATGAGTTCGTTGATATCCAAAATATCTAGGGTTATATCCGGATTTTCAAGTAATTTTAAGAGTTCGTCACAACTTTTATTTTTGAAGGATTGAAATCGTCCTCTACTATCCTCTACTATTAGAAACGTAGTGACGGGTACCAATACGCACTCCTTTAATAGGCGTGATAACTTCGATTTGTTCATTTTAATCATTATAAAAATACTGGCATCTTAAATAAATACAATTAAATGTGAACAGGTGCGCTAATGCAAAAGTACGGGAGCTATTGATTAAAATTAAGTATTTTTCTTTTTTTGATAAGGTTTTAGGCCTTATTTAAGGTTCTGATAATCTAATTTAAGGAATAAGTTTCAACTCAAATTTCTTCACAACTTAAAAACCCCTCTCCCAACCCTCTCCCCCTTCAGGGGGAGAGGGTAATTGTTTTTAAGTCGGAGGATTATCCCCCTCTCCCGCTTGCGGAAGAGGGGCCAGGGGAGAGGATCTTCACTTTCTCATCGATCGCGTGGTTATTCGAATCCGTATTTTTTTGTGTTACGCTTCGACCAAATAGAAGGAGTTATCCATGAATATCGAGACAATCTGGCAAGGTCAAAATGCTTTAGGTGAAGGGCCGATGTGGCATCCGTATGAAAATGTTTTATATTGGATTGATATTGCAAAGCCGTCGTTACATCGATTAAATCCGGTGACGGGTGATTATCACCAATGGAAAATGCCAGACTTTATCGGCGCCGTAGTACCGCGTGAATCGGGAGGTGTCATAATTACCGTAGGGAACGCTGTTTTTGCTGTTCAGATCCCTTCGGGAAAGATGACGCAATTAGCGGCCATTGAACCCTGGAGCGATGCACTGCGTATGAATGATGGTAAATGCGATCGGCAGGGTCGATTTTGGGTCGGTGTTGCGAATATGGATACTGAAAATCCCAAAGGCAGTTTATATCGTTTAGACCCCGATGGGGCACTCATAAAAATGGAAGAAGGCATTACCATTTCAAATGGTTTAGGTTGGAGTCCCGACAATAAAATTTTTTATTACACGGATGGGTTAAAATACCGTATTTATAAATACGATTTTAATTTGAAAAAAGGCACGATTTCCAACCGCCAAATTTTTGTGCAATTAGAAAAAAGCTCAATTGAACCAGATGGCTTAACGGTGGATATTGAAGGTTATGTGTGGGAAGCTCAATGGGACAGCGGAAAAATTTTCCGCTATGCACCGAATGGGAAAGAGGATAATGTCATCGACATGCCTATTAAACGTCCTACGAGTTGTATTTTTGGCGGCCCAAAGCTGGATCGATTATATGTCACATCCTGTTCACAAGGAATTGCTGAAACCGAACTACTGCCACCACCCGCTGGAGCGATATTTGCTATTAATGTTGGAACTAAGGGACTGCCTGAGCCAGCGTTTAGGGGTTAGGTCTACTCCACCGTCACCGACTTTGCCAGATTACGCGGCTGATCGACATCTGTCCCTTTTAACACTGCGATGTGATAGGCCAATAATTGCAGTGGAATCGTGTATGCAATAGGCGCAGCAAAATCGGGAGTGGGCGGCATTTTTATCAGTGTGGTACCATTTTTTTGTTGCCAATTAATGCGATGATCAACGAAAGCATATAATTCACCGCCGCGCGCTTGGACTTCTTGGATATTAGACGCTAATTTCTCAATCAAATGGTCGTTTGGTGCGACGACAATAACAGGCATGCCTTTATCCACCAAGGCTAATGGTCCGTGTTTTAATTCACCAGCAGGATAAGCTTCGGCGTGCATATAAGAAATTTCTTTGAGTTTTAACGCGCCTTCCAGTGCGATCGGAAACATCGCACCGCGTCCTAAAAATAGTGCGTGCTCTTTATCATTAAATCGTTTGGACAATTGCTTAATTTGACGGTCGAGCTTCAGCATTTTTTGCAACAGCGCAGGAAGTTGTTTTAATTGTGGTAAAATAAAAGTGGATTTGCGAATTAATTTTTGATTATTTTGGCGGAATAAAAAAGTTAATAATAATAGAGCAACTAATTGCGTCGTAAATGTTTTAGTGGCGGCGACACCAATTTCAGCGCCAGCCCGAGTTAAAAAAATCAGGTCTGCTTCACGCGCTAATGAGCTTTGTGGCACATTGCAAATGCCAAGCGTAGCTGCATATCCAGCTTTTTTAGCTTGTCGTAGGGCGGCTAACGTATCAGCCGTTTCTCCAGATTGTGAGAGTGCAACGAACAAGGTATTTGGCTCAACAATTCCTTGGCGATAGCGATTTTCGCTCGCTACTTCCGCTTGACAAGGAATTCCCGCTAAAGCTTCCAACCAATAACGACCTACTAAAGCAGCGTGATAGCTGGTTCCGCACGCAACGAGTTGGATGCGTTGAATTTTTTTAAAAATCGATGCAGCTTGCGAGCCAAACCGTTGTACTGTCAATTGCGCTTTAGCGAAATGATTATTAATCGTATCTAGGACGGCTTGCGGTTGCTCAAAAATTTCTTTTTGCATGTAATGACGATATTTACCTTTACCCGTTGCGTTGTAATCGATTTTCGTAGCGTGAGCCGTGCGTTTTACCGCTTTTTTGTTTTTATCATAAATAGCCACGCTTTTTAAGCCAATTTTGACAATGTCGCCTTCTTCCAAATAAATAAACTGTTGCGTGACGGGCAACAAAGCAAGTTGATCCGAGGCAATGAAATTTTCACCAATTCCTAATCCAATAACCAAAGGATTGCCGCATCGAACAGCATATAAGGTTTCTGGCTCGCGCGTGCTGATAATACCCAGTGCGTAACCACCTTTAAGCAATTTTGTGGCTTGGTGAATGGCTGTTAACAACTCAGGGGTAGATTGTAAATGATAATGAATCAAATGAGCGATGACTTCGGTATCTGTTTCCGACTTAAATTTGTAGCCCGCTTTCGTTAATTTTCGCCGTAGAGCATCGTGATTTTCGATGATACCGTTATGGACAACGGCGATGGTTTTTTCAGAACAGTGTGGATGTGCGTTTTTTTGCGAAGGTTCACCGTGCGTTGCCCAGCGCGTGTGCGCAATACCGGTTTTACCGAGTAACAGTTTTTTTTTGACAGAATCAACCAATGCAGCCACTTTGCCCTTAACCCGAACGCATTGAATTTGATGGGTTTTCGGGTACAGCAACGCCATCCCGGCTGAATCATAGCCGCGATATTCCAAACGATTTAAACCTTCCAACAAAATGTCCGCTACAGGGCGTTCTGCAACGGCTCCTACGATGCCGCACATACCTATTTTCCTTACAGTAAAGAATTGGCGTTTATCTTGGTTGATATCGGCAGAAGAGTCAACGAGTCCGCTTTGACCATTCCAACATTTGAGTCATAATGGTTTAATGAAACGCTATTTAGCTGAAGACAGACACGCGCTCCCCAAAAAACGTTGGAACCGTGCAAAGACCTCTCATCATTTTTAGTTGATGAAGAAGCAGTCTGTCATTTGAAATATTTATTGATTAAAATGATTAGAAGAGAAAGCGCGTCGCTTAGAATACTATCAATCCTAAATTAAATCTCATTCAGACACGCTATCATTTGCGCTTGATTGAACCAAATAGAAAGTAACCTAATGAAAAGTGCCCCTCCTTAAAGAGGGCGTTATAATGCGCCAACATAGAGTTTCTATTTTTAAAAAAAGGAGCAGGGCCATGAAAGATATTAAAATACTTGGTGTTGGTATTTATTGCAAAAGGGGTTTTTCAACTGTGTGGGATTGATGAGTGGGGTAAGGTGATCCACACGAGAGGGGTTAGGCGCTCAATATGTG
>NZ_CAJRAM010000091.1 GCF_907164965.1 Coxiella endosymbiont of Ornithodoros maritimus | reverse complement strand
TTTTAAGTTTTTCACGCTTCACCACGGGTGGGTAATGATAGAGGCCCCTTGTGTTAAGAAGCTTTGAAAGGAACAAGGTGAATGAAAGAGAAGCATCAACTTTACAGCCATTAGGGGTTTATGCTTAAGTTGACGCCTAGGCATTCTGCAGGCGGGAATCCAGTGCACAGGTTGCGCAGCGTGCCTGGATCCCGCCTGAGCGAGAATGACGAAGGCGCTTTAGAGGAAAAAATATTGAAGCAGCCTGCGTTTATATTTTCGCTAGTAAGCGACAGGGTACTCTTTACACAGAAGTGACTTCTGATCTAGTGAAACGAATCTGGGGGCATAAAGATAATGTAGTGGAAGTATTTACAAAAGAATATAAAGTTCACCAATTAGTATATTTTGAGTTACATGAAGAAATGATTTCTGTTATTTTACATGAAAAGCAGACTAATAAGTGGAATCGATTATGGAAATTGAGACTAATAGAAAAAACAATCCAGAATGGAGAAACTTATATCAAAATTTGTTTTAATCGTCATTCCCCCTGCGTGGAGCGGTGATGGTTTTAGAAATTAAGATATGTTAGTTAGAAAAGTGAGTGAAAATAAAATGAAGGCATTACCGTTTCTATCCATGTCCAATCTCAATCTTCATAACAAACGCGTGATGATTCGTGAAGATCTGAACGTGCCAATGAAAAATGGAAAAATTACGAATGATGAACGGATTTTGCGTGCATTGCCGACGATTCAAAAAGCAATAGAACAAAAAGCACGAGTGATAATTTTATCGCATTTGGGAAGACCAAAAGAAGGGAAATTCGAAAAAGAATTTTCTTTAGCCCCGATAGCCCGCTTGCTGAGTGAAAAATTAAATCAAAAAGTGCCGCTGATCAATAATTGGCTTGAAGGAGTCGCGGTTAAACCAGGTCAGGCCATTCTTTGTGAAAATGTGCGGTTCAATAAAGGTGAAAACGAAAATAATACCGAACTTGCTAAACGGATGGCGGGGTTGTGCGATATTTTTGTTATGGATGCTTTTGCAACGGCACATCGTGCCCAAGCATCCACGGCTGGCGTCTCTGAATACGCAAAATTAGCTTGCGCCGGTTCTTTACTCATTTCCGAAATCGAAGCTTTATCCCGCGCCTTAGAAAATCCTCAAAACCCATTGGTCGCTGTGGTAGGCGGCTCAAAAGTTTCAACCAAAATTCATTTATTAGAAAATTTATTAGATAAAGTTGAGCTGTTAATCGTAGGTGGTGGTATTGCAAATACTTTTTTAAAAGCGCAGGGCTATCCAATTGGAAAATCGCTCTGTGAAAATGAATGGTTGGACGCGGCTCAGCAATTTTGGGAGAAAGCCGCCGAAAAAAACGTTTCTCTCCCTTTGCCGCTGGATGTTATTGTGGCGGATGAATTGTCAGAAAATGCGAAAGCAACGGTGAAAAATATCAATGCCCTAACCAGTGACGAATCTATTTTCGATGTAGGGCCAAATACTTCGGCAACCTATTCCAAGTTGATGGCGCAAGCGGGCACGATTGTTTGGAACGGGCCCATCGGCGTTTTCGAAATAGAAGCATTTAGTCAAGGAACACGCGCGTTGGCACAATCCATTGCAAAAAGTACCGCTTACTCTATAGTTGGGGGTGGAGATACCCTGGCTGCTTTGGATAAATTCAATCTGACCGATCAAATGTCTTACGTTAGTACAGCTGGAGGTGCATTTTTAGAGTTTTTGGAAGGAAAAATATTACCTGCTATTAAGATTTTAACGCGACGAGCAAAAGAGTATGAGCAAAAATAATAATCACATGTTGCGCCGCACCAAAATTATTGCCACCTTAGGGCCAGCAACCGATGATTTTTCTATACTTGATAGAATTATTCACGAGGGTGTTGACATCATTCGCTTGAATTTCTCGCACGGCACTCATGAGAAACACAAACAACGGATTGAAATGGTTCGCAAGGCGGCAAAAAAACAAGAACGGGTAATCGGAATTTTAGCGGATTTGCAAGGGCCTAAAATTCGCATATCCAGCTTTAAAATTGGCAAAATTAATTTAAAAAAAGGCGAGTTATTTATTTTGGACGCCAGGCTCCCACCCGAAGAAGGTACAGAGAAAAGCGTTGGGATTGATTATAAAAATTTGCCAAAAGACGTAAAAACCGAAGATATTTTATTGTTGGATGATGGGCGTCTTACCTTGAGGGTGCAAAGCGTCAAGGGAGATCAAATTATTTGTCGGGTTGTTGAAGGCGGCGTATTGTCAGGCCACAAAGGCATTAATCGATTAGGCGGTGGGCTCTCTGCGGAAGCGATGACGGAAAAAGATATCAACGATTTGAAATTTGCAGTTGATTTTGATGTGGATTATGTGGCTATTTCATTTCCCCGCGATGCGCAGGATATTTTAAAAGCCAAGCATCTGGTGCAAGGTTACAAAGGAAAGGTGGGTATCATTGCTAAAATTGAACGTACTGAAGCGGTTAAAAATATCGACGCCATTATTGAAGCGAGTGATGGAGTCATGGTGGCGCGGGGTGATTTAGCGGTCGAAATTGGCGATGCACAAGTGCCTTTAGTGCAAAAAGATATTATTCATCGCGCCCGTTCCATGGATAAACCCGTCATTATCGCGACTCAAATGATGGAGTCCATGATTCATGCGACCGTGCCCACACGGGCTGAAGTGTCTGACGTAGCAAATGCCGTACTCGATAATAGCGATGCCGTTATGTTGTCAGCGGAAACCGCTGTTGGTGATTATCCTGTTTTAGCTGTAGCCGCAATGGCGCGAACGTGCGTTGTTTCGGAAGCTCAGCCGCGTTCGCATATTTCTCGTCATCGTGTTGAATGCCGTTTCAAACGGATCGATGAAGCCATTTCAATGGCAACTATGTATGCAGCTAACCATCTTAATATCAAAGCCATCATCACCTTAACCGAATCGGGAATCACCCCCTTATGGATGTCGCGTATCCGTACGGCTATCCCCATTTATGGTCTCAGTCGATTCGATAAATCGCTCGGGCGAATGACACTTTATCGTGGTGTTTACCCTATTAAATTTGATCCAACTCAATACACGCGCGACGAAATTAATGTAAAAGCCGTTGAAACGTTGCAAAGTCAGGACTTATTGAAAGACGGCGATTTAGTGGTCTTAACCAAAGGCAATTACATGGGCGTGGGTGGCGGATCTAACGCAATGAAAATTATGGTGGTGGGAAAAGTCGTTTAAGGGTTAGCACCGGGGGGCACAAGTATGATGTTTCCGTTTGAGTTGAGAACCATTAGTGCAAGGCTGAAGAGGCTGAATAAGCTGATTAAGGTGGATTTTCCAAGTCGAGTTATGTGTTTCAAGGAATAATTCGATATAAGGCTGCGACCATCGCGTTGTATAAGTGTGATCTGAAAATAGTTGAGGAAAGTAGGATGACCCAGATGAACATTCTTTTATTAATTCCATCAATTGGTGAACAATTCCTAAATTGGGGGGAAACAGCATTGGCGGATGAGTATCCATCAATATTATTCGCTAAGCTTAGTATGCACTTTGGGATAATTCATAAATAGTTCATGAATTTGCGCTTGCGTAAAGCTGCCGGTATTTCGCAAATGAATAACATCAGTTTTGATTTCAGTAAGAAACGTCGTTAAATCTCTCGGTGCTTGCCCAGGATGACAGGCTTTCGCCAAGGGCGTATTAATGTCTTCCCATATCCATCCAGCAACGTCTATAAGTCCACAAACCTGCGAGCAAAAGGCGGACGGCGAAGTTAAATGAAGGAATTCCTTTTTTTTGGATACTAACTGGCTCCATAATTGATTCATATGCTGCCAATTTGCTGATGACTCGCCCGACGCTTGAAACGAATGGGACACCCCGGAGATGCTAAAATAAGTTGGGGTAAGAATTGTGAGAGAGTGAGTAAAGGGGAGACGGTGATTTCGTTTCTGAGGGGTGTGCATTCACTTGATGAGTTTAATGAAGTGTTCGGACCTTGACGCGCAAAGTTGGCTTTTAGTAACTCTAACCGCTGGCACAATTCATCTTCATTTCCATTACGAAAAGAGGGATTCACTGCTCGTTGCATCGAATCTTGGGAAATGAGGGGAGGCATGTCTCAGATTTGGATGAATGTATAGTAGCTAATTTTTGCCATCAAGGCTCGAACCTGGTCGTTCGAAAACCAGTGCTGCAAACGGGAAACTTCTTCTTCGATATAGCCTAAAACTGTTGCGAATTGCTTATGACGGCAACCTACTAAGCCCCCATGTTTAATTTTTTCTTGGTAGAAATCAATTAGACGTTCTAAAATAAGGAGGTTCCGTTTATCAATTATCTTCCTCGCATCGAGAACGGCTTGAAAGTTAGCTCGTGTTTTATCAAGAATTCTTAATCCAGGCTATCCCGTTTTAGTACAATAATAAGCTATTATTTTTTCAGTTACCTCATGGAGTAGGGGGGCGTCTTCTCCCTTGTTTTCGGGAATAGCTTCCTTGAAGGTCAGAGGAAGAGGTTTCCTCGGACAAGTCGATAAAATTAACCAGTGGGTGTAAACTTGTGGGCAAAAGTGATGTGGGCGCTGGCTCACTAATCGAAGTTAAAATGTTACTTTCCCTCTAAGAGGCTTTTAATGGGGCTAAAAAACCTTCCCGAGGAAGGCAAAACAGCCGAGGCATTTTCCACGAAAGTAGGAGTTTCGCTTAAAGGTTGATCACCATTTTCTGGATGTTGATGAGGAAAAGAAAATGAAGAGTTCCCACGGCTCATTCTTAGCCTCCTTAGCCTAAAGTTATTAGTATTTAACCCCAGTACCATGTTATCAATCAAAACTTAAAGAAAAATGAAACCGAAATTTTTTAAATCAGATTAGAAGCGATACGAGCTATTGTCTTTATCTATAATAAAAGTAGCCTGTATGAAGCGCAGTGAAATACGGGGATGATAGACGAGATCATTATTTTCCCGTATTCTGCTTTGGTCTATACGTATATGGCCCCAGGGTTGTTGTCAACAATCAGTTTTGACGAAAAGAACGTATATGCGGCTTCAC
>NZ_CAJRAM010000090.1 GCF_907164965.1 Coxiella endosymbiont of Ornithodoros maritimus | reverse complement strand
CCCATGAACCCGATACCAATGGTTCGCGCCTCCACACGCTTCTATCAACCACACAAGCCACCTTAAGGCCTTGCCACAGTGGGCACATATTGAGCGCCTAACCCCTCTCGTGTGGATCACCTTACCCCACTCATCAATCCCACACAGTTGAAAAACCCCTTTTGCAATAAATACCAACACCAAGTATTTTAATATCTTTCATGGCCCTGCTCCTTTTTTTAAAAATAGAAACTCTATGTTGGCGCATTATAACGCCCTCTTTAAGGAGGGGCACTTTTCATTAGGTTACTTGTTAAGGGGGATGATGAATTAGGTATTGCCTGAGGGGGCAAGAGAATTTATAGTGAGCCCTAGTTTAAAAAGGAGATACCGATATGGCTCTCATTACGTTGCGACAATTGCTGGATCATGCAGCCGAGCACGGTTACGGTGTTCCGGCATTTAATGTCAATAATTTAGAGCAACTTCGAGCGATTATGGAAGCAGCGGATAAGACAAAAAGTCCGGTCATTGTTCAAGCCTCCGCTGGCGCGCGTCAGTATGCTGGCCCTCAGTTTATCCGGGCATTGATCGTCGCCGCTACCGAAGAATGGCCCCATATTCCCATTTGTATGCACCAGGATCACGGCGCTTCTCCCGCCGTCTGCCAGCGTTCAATCCAACTTGGCTTTACTTCAGTCATGATGGACGGTTCCTTATTGGAAGACCAAAAAACACCATCAGACTATGAATACAATGTGCATACAACAGCATTGACTACGCAAATGGCTCATGCGTGTGGAGTCTCAATGGAAGGAGAACTAGGTTGCTTGGGTTCCTTGGAAACATCAAGGGCTGCAGAAGAAGATGGTTCCGGCGCGAAAGGCGAATTATCACGTGATCAAATGTTGACAGACCCTAAGCAAGCGGCCGATTTTGTTAATAAAACCAAAGTCGATGCGTTGGCCATTGCCATCGGCACCAGCCACGGTGCTTATAAATTTTCTCGACCGCCGACGGGTGAAGTATTGATGATCGACCGCATCAAAGCCATCCACGAACGTTTGCCCGATACGCATTTGGTTATGCACGGCTCGTCCTCTGTACCGCAAGAGTGGCTACAAATAATTAATGAATATAGCGGCGAAATTCCAGAAACTTACGGGGTGCCGGTGGAAGAAATCCAAAAAGGCATTCGTCATGGGGTGAGAAAAGTGAATATTGACACCGATCTGCGGCTAGCATCGACTGGCGCAATCCGCCGTTACTTTGCGAAAAACCCTTCGCAATTCGATCCACGAAAATACTTAGGCGAGGCGCAAAAAGCGATGCAAGTGATTTGTAAAGCGCGTTATGAAGCATTCGGTACAGCGGGTCAAGCCGAAAAAATAAAAATTATTTCACTTGAAAATATGGCGGCTCGTTATAGGGATGGTCAATTAGACCCACGCATTCCAAATATTCAACCAGTATCATCAAACGGGGCCTAACGATAAAAGGAGATGCTGTTTCCCCCTCAGGGGTGTTTAATGCGTTGGTTTTTGTTAATGGAGTTGTTTGTGCCCGGATTTATTATTGCTGCAACCTCCAAACCGAACAATCCATTCAATTACCTAAAACCATCATCACAATTCCCGCGCTTCATGATCATCTCGTACAAAAACACAAAAACTTGCTGCAAATGTGCAATTTGCAAAACGCCGATATACGTGCCGTCATTCAAAGCATTTCGCAATTAACCGGTTTATGCGAACGGGGAGGGACATTCATCAATTTCATCTGTTTCTGGCAAGTTGTTGGTGTTTATTG
>NZ_CAJRAM010000089.1 GCF_907164965.1 Coxiella endosymbiont of Ornithodoros maritimus | reverse complement strand
AAAGCCGTGGTAAAAACCAATGAGGATTGTCAACGGGTACAGCGCAGCCGGGGGGATTTAACGGCGCTGCCGGTTTATGCGAACGGGGAGGGACATTCATCAATTTCATCTGTTTCTGGCAAGTTGTTGGTGTTTATTGGGTTAGTTCCTCCACAACACGCGAGTGAGAATAAGGAGGTCTTGTCGCGGATTAGTAAACGCGGCAATGTGATGTTAAGGACGTTAAGGTAAAACCTGAGGTTGATGAGGCTAATTCATGCGGTGGCTCGGTGAAGCCGCATATACGTTCTTTTCGTCAAAACTGATTGTTGACAACAACCCTGGGGCCATATACGTATAGACCAAAGCAGAATACGGGAAAATAATGATCTCGTCTATCATCCCCGTATTTCACTGCGCTTCATACAGGCTATTTGTTGAAAACCTATACTTTTAATCGCACCCTTGATAATGAGCGCTATTGGGCATTTAAGTTAAACGATGCTATACTGCGCCTTCTCTAAATTAAAGACGTTCAGGAATTATGACTGAATTTGAGTCAGCCCCCATTTATCAAGAGGCGAAATACCTTACCAGCGCTGCTAAATTTGATCAGCTTCCTCCAGACCAGGGGGCTGAGATTGCTTTCATTGGCCGTTCAAATGCAGGCAAATCGAGCGCGTTAAATATAATCACCGGAATAAAAGGGCTTGCCCGCACGAGTAAAACGTCAGGGCGTACTCAGATGATTAACTTTTTTGCGTTAAACGAGCACGAACGTCTGGTTGATTTACCTGGCTATGGATATGCAAAAGTCCCGCGAATGGTACAAAAGCGTTGGGAAGAGTTAGTGGACACTTATTTAAAAAAACGCCGTTGCTTAAAAGGCTTGGTTGTCGTGATGGATATCCGTCATCCCTTAAAGGAAATGGATGAGGATGTAATCGAGTGGACAGTTAACTATGATATTCCTACTCATATTTTATTAACCAAGTCGGATAAACTTAGCCAAAATGCCGCTAAAAAAACGTTAGGAGAAGTACAAACAGCGATTAGCGCCTATGGAGAGAAGCTGACGCTTCAATTATTTTCCTCTCATGATCGCACTGGATTAAACAAAGTCAAAGCGGTTTTAAGCCAATGGTTCCGTTCGGAGCCATAAAGAACATTATACTTTTTTGAATAATTTTGTGATAGTTAAATATTCCCTTTTCAAAAAAACTGGGGTAAAGTGCCCCACCATTGAAATCCCTTCCGAATGGAGGACACATTGCCTTGATTTATTACACCTATCTAAAACCTCCCAGTAGTCTCTTAGCTTAATTCTTTTAGGCGTGGCATTATTGTAATAAATAATGCTGTTATTCTTACTCCATTAATCGATGGAGAGGGGACATGTTTTTAACTTCAAAGAAAACATATACTAAGAATGAAATGACTTCTTGGCCAATCCCAAATTACTGGGATCTGATTGCTGCAATTTTCGTTTTAGCGATCATTGTGTTATTGAGTTATGGCGCCAACACTATGGTGGGGAGATTTGATATTGGGGAATCAATTTCTATTTCTCTCGATCCGCGAGTATTGCCTTACTATGCCTTGCGCACGATATTACGGATGGGCATCGCCATGTTTTTTTCACTGTTATTTACGTTTGTTTTCGGGACTTTGGCCACCAAGAGCCGTCAAGCCGAGCGGGTTATTATTCCTGCTATTGATATTTTGCAATCGGTGCCGGTGCTTGGTTTTTTAACCATTACTGTAATGGCTTTTATCGCATTTTTTCACGGTAGTATGTTGGGGGCAGAAAGTGCGGCTATCTTTGCCATTTTTACGGCCCAAGTTTGGAATATGACTTTGAGCTTTTATCAAAGCCTTCGTACCGTTCCAGCGGACCTTTCAGAAACAGCATCTGTATTTCAATTGTCCGCATGGCAGCGATTTTGGCGGGTAGAAGTCCCCTTTGCAATGCCAGGCTTATTGTGGAACATCATGATGTCTATGTCTGGGAGTTGGACTTTTTTAACGGCGTCAGAAGCGATTAGTGTCGCTAATCACAATATTATGCTGCCAGGCATTGGTTCTTATACCGCCCTGGCTATCGAGCACGCTAATAAAATGGCTATCATTTATGTCATCCTCACGATGTTTATTGTGATTGCTTTGTATGATCAATTGTTATTCCGGCCGTTAGTGGCTTGGACGGAAAAGTTCGAAGCTGAAGTTAGCGTTGCCGGAACAGAAGCACAATCTTGGGTTTTAAATCTTTTTCAACGTACGCGTTTTTTACGGTTTATTGGGCATTATTTTTCGTTGGCAGGTAACGCCATTGTAAATTGGCGACTCTTTCAACATCGCCGACCCAGAAAATTAATTGACCCTAACTATCAGTTCCGACGGTTGTTGACTATTGCTTGGAATGTTCTTTTAATCCTCGGTGTTGCCGCAGCCCTTTTTTTATTGTCGAAATTTATTTTGGCGAAAGTCCGGTGGAATGAAGTATTACATGTGTTTTATTTAGGGCTCGTGACTGGCTTACGAGTCATCATTTTAATTATTGTTAGTTCTTTGATTTGGGTACCCGTTGGTGTTTGGGTAGGTTTGCGACCCAATGTTTCTCGCATCGTGCAACCGATTGCACAGTTTTTTGCAGCGTTTCCGGCAAACTTATTATTTCCATTGGTGGTCATGGTGATTATTCGCTACGGTTTGAATGTGAATGTTTGGACCTCACCATTAATGATTTTGGGAGCTCAATGGTACATTTTATTTAACGTTGTCGCTGGAACGATGGCTGTACCTAAAAATTTGCATCACGCTGTTGAAACGTTGAATGTAAAAGGATGGTTATGGTGGAAGCGGTTTATATTGCCGGGGATATTTCCTTACTACATCACCGGGGCGATTACCGCGGCCGGTGGAGCTTGGAATATTAGTATTATCGCTGAAGCGGTAAGTTGGGGGAATACGCATTTGCATGCCACCGGCTTGGGCGCTTATATCACCGCAGTTTCACAACAGGGTGATTTTCCTCGCTTAGCCTTAGGAGTCATGGTGATGTCTTTGTATGTAGTCATTCTCAACCACACCATGTGGCGACCTTTATACCGACTGCCCGAAGAGCGTTTTCGTGTGAAATAAGTTGGAGGTTTTAATTCCTGCTCTATCTCTTTGGGAGAGGGGGTTAGGGAGAGAGGTTTTAAAATTTTTTATAAACGCAGTTCAAATTATTTTTTAACACTTAGAATTGTGTGTGGATGATGGTCATGAAAAAAAACACCAATTACATTATAGAAGTCAAAAACATCAGTAAATCATTCAAAAAACATGGGGCACAAAGTTTACTTGTGCTTGATCGCATTAGCTTTAATGTGGGTGAAGGGAAAATTATCGCTATTCTAGGAAAGTCCGGTTCAGGAAAATCTACGTTATTACGAACTATTGCGGGTTTAATTAAACCTTCTTCGGGGGTTGTGCTTTATCATAGTGAACTGATTAATGCACCTGTGCCAGGATTAACGATGGTGTTTCAACATTTTGCATTGATGCCGTGGTTAACGGTGTTAGAAAATGTGGAACTGGGATTAGAAGCGCGAGGTATTGTACGCGAAGAACGCCGTGCGCGTGCGATTGAAGCGATCGATATCGTCGGTCTGGATGGGTTTGAATCTGCTTATCCCAAAGAATTGTCCGGCGGTATGTCGCAGCGAGTGGGATTAGCGCGAGCGCTGGTGGTGGATCCCGAAGTATTGTTGATGGATGAACCATTTTCCGCACTGGATGTATTAACGGCTGAAAACCTGCGGGGTGATTTAATTAATATATGGCATTCGGGTAAAACTAATATCAAAAGCGTTATCCTTGTAACACATAACATTGAAGAAGCTACGTTTTTAGCAGATCGTATTTTAGTTTTTTCAAGCGATCCAGGAACCATTCGCTCAGAAGTAAAGGTTGAACTGCCACATCCGCGTAATGATCAAGACCCTGAATTCCGCCGTTTAGTGGATGATATTTATGGACTCATGACAAGGCCGGCTGTTGAAGCTGTTCCTGACGCCATTAAATTTAAAACGATCGATGTTGGGTATCGTCTGCCGCAAGTTCCCATTTCTGAAATGATGGGTTTTTTGGAAACAGTGGCGTCGCATGAGCAAAAAAAAGTGGATTTACCCGAGCTGGCTGAAGAACTGCATTTTGAAATCGATGAATTGTTTCCCATTACCGAAGCGCTCGAAATATTGCATTTTGCTCATGTATCCGGGGGCGACATTGTATTAACGCCCGCGGGACGTCAATTGGTGGAGGCGGATATTTTAGAGCGTAAAAATATCTTTGCTCAGCATTTAATTGAATATGTTCCGCTGGCTCGTCAAATTCGCCAAGAATTAGATGAACATCCTAATCATGAAATTTCCGAAGAACACTTCCTAACGAACCTTGAAAATTATTTAAGCGAACAAGCCGCCGACGAAGTATTAACCACTGTCATCGATTGGGGCCGTTACGCGGAAATTTTCGCTTACGATTACAATTCAGGAATGTTAAGCCTAGAAAATCCGTAGCCCGTATGCAGCGAAGCGGAATACGGGAACACTCCCACTCTCTATAGTATAATGATTAATACATTATCAGAATTAGGCAGAGGTATCAGCGATGTTTGAGAAAAACCAGCGTTTAAACCCCAAGGAAGTGTATTTTTCCATTATTGCTTTGTTCGAAAATACCTTCAATGGGGAAAATGAAAAACGATTTGAACGAAAACAAACAATTGAAGGCAATGGTTACATTTCAAAATACGGTCGTATTTATTATGATACGGTAACAGAGAAAGGTATAATCGTTCATTATCCTGAGAGAGATAATGACAGACCATCGTCGGAAATTCAAAGCCCCCCTAGATTAAGAGAAATTAAGTCTAAAGTTGAAAACAGCATTTTTGTTGATGATGTTTCCAAGCTGTACTTCTATCCCATCGTTGAATCAAATGGCCGCGAACATTTTATTGCTGTTTGGCGTGAAAATGGATCATGGCAAATCGAAGCTTCAACCTACGAAAGATTCAGAATTGGCGGTAAGTATTCTCTAGATAGCATCACCGATATATTGGAAATACCAAAAGACAAAGTAAGTATTAAGACTGTCAAACAAATTCATGGGCCTGTGGTTATTATACTTACGCGGTAGCAAAACGTTTGATAGTGGGTGAGAAAGTTCTAAAACCTGACATTGACTCAATCATAAAAGAGATGGAAACCAATTATAAAAATTCCTGTGAAACAATTGAATCTCATGAAATATTGGATGAATTAAACTGAATTGTTGCATTAGGAGAAGATGGTTTTTCAGTTATAACACAAGAAAATTGTTCTTCCACATCTGAGGAACAATGTCCTGAAACAACAAACACTTTGGAAAAAGTTATCGATAAAAAAAACGATAATTGATAAAATCTAGGCTAAAGCCAAAACGTATGAACGCAGTAAGAATCCATTCTTAATAAATCGCGAGTTATGGGCGCACCAACTACGACAGTTTGTTACTGAATTAAATAAAGCAAATGATTTTGATACTGCCTATAAAATTTGGTTAGGAGTAGTAACTGCTAAACAGGAAGTTGTGGAATATGTCAATGAGGACATACTAGCTAAACACAATAATATATTCTCCATCGAAAACGGAAATGAAAAAACGGGAATACAACGGTTTATCGATGATTTAGAAACTGAATCTAAGAATATACAATTTACTAGTTCATCAAAATAACAGCCTGTAGGCCGTATTCCGCTTCGCTGCATATGGGCTGGGCTATACAGACTCTATTGAAAAAAAGCTGAGTTTAAAAAAATGACGAATGAAAATTTTTTAATCCAAGGCCCGGTTGGGCAGTTAGAAGTAACGATTACTCGTCCCAAAGGAATTGAAAAGTCGATGACGGGGATTATTTGTCATCCGCACCCCTTGCGTGGCGGGACGATCAATAACAAGGTGGTAACCACCTTAGCTAAGGCCTTGGACAAATTGGGATTGAAAACCGTGTGTTTTAATTTTCGTGGCGTGGGTAAGAGTCAAGGGGAGTACGATAACGGGGTTGGCGAGGCTGAAGATTTAAAATCGGTTCTTCGATGGGTGAAGCACAGTTGGCCTCAGGATGACATCTGGTTAGCCGGTTTTTCTTTTGGGGCTTATATTGCGGCTAAAGTAGCAAACAGTCAAAAGATCGCGCGATTGATTGGCATTGCCCCTCCTGTCTTTTATGAGGGCTTTGATTCATTAACTCAAATGACTGCTCCGTGGCTGATTATTCAAGGTGACCAGGATGAAGTAGTGCCATTTGAGCAGCTAAAAGCATTTGTTAACCAAATTTCCTCTCCGGTAGAGTTTGTAGTTATGTCCGGCGCAAGCCATTTTTTTCATGGGTGTTTGATTGAATTAAGGGAATTATTGGTCCGAAATTTAGCATAGAGCCTAAAGCTCCCTTAAATACCTTTATTGTGATAAAATAATAATCAGATAAGAGATGGCATATGTATAAATTATCGTAATGATCTAGGGAAAGAGTGGACACGGGTATTCCCTGGTTATGTTTGTAACCAGGCGGCCGGAAACTGTCAGTTCATTCACAAACATTCATAAATAAGAATCATTCTCAATTAACTTGACGCCGCTTGGGCGCCGATTGATAATGGTTGACGTAGTAATTGCATCTCATTCTCATTAAGGAGCCGCTGACGGTGCTGACACTGTCTGATCTTAAACCCGGTGAAGTCGGGATCATTTGTGGTTTTCATCCGGGCGACAAGGCTTATCGGCGAAAGTTGCTGGCGATGGGGTTGACGCCGAATACCCACTTTGAAGTCATCCGCCGTGCGCCGCTTGGTGATCCTGTGCAAATTCGTGTGCGTGATTTTTATTTGAGTTTACGGGAGAAAGAGTTTGCGCTGTTAAAAATTGAGCGAGGCAAGGAATAAATGGATAACGATTTTATTATCGCTTTAGCCGGGAATCCCAATTGCGGAAAAACCGTTGTTTTTAATGCGCTCACCGGCAGCCGCCAACGGGTGGGTAATTGGCCTGGGGTGACAGTGAATAAAAAGTATGGCTATTTTCAGCACCAGTGCTACAAGATTAAGGTGGTGGATTTACCCGGTACGTATTCGACCAGCGTGACATCGGACGCAGGAGGCATCGATGAAAAAATTGCGTGCGGTTATTTACTCTCGGACGAAGCCGACATAATCGTTAATGTGATCGACGGAAGTAACCTCGAGCGGAACCTTTACCTCACACTCCAATTATTAGAAATGAATATTCCCATCATCCTTGCTGTCAACATGATGGATATCGTTAAACAACAGGAGTTGGTGCTGGATTTGAAACAATTGAGTAAACGATTAGGGTGCTCTGTGGTTGGTTTAGTGGCGCGGCAAAATATGGGAATTGAGGCGCTGAAGGACGGTATTTTAAAAATAAAAGAGAAAACGGACCGTAGTGCCCAGAATACACCGCGTACTTCAGCGCGCGAAGCGCGCTTGGATTCCCGCCTTCGTGGGAATGACGGAGGACGATTTATTTTACCGTTGTCTGCGGAAATTGATCAGGCAGTGTATCTTTTAACACAAGTAATGACAATCGACGATGCCTGTCACGCGAAATGGTTGGCGCTGCGTTTATTAGAAGGCGACCATTTTGCCAAAACGCTCGTTGATCAATCGGTTTTAAAATTAGCGGAACGTGAAATTCTTGCTATCGAATCGAAATTAGGTGAAGAGCCTGATATTTTAATTGCGGACGCGCGATACGTATTTGTTAATCAACTCGTCCGCACTGTTACCCAACTGGTTAAAACGCCGCGACAGTCATTAACGCAGTGGATTGATCGGATTGCATTAAACCGTTTCTTAGGTATTCCGATTTTTTTCGCTATTATGTATTTTATGTTTTTATTTGCTATTAATATCAGTGGCGCTTTTCAGGGATTTTTTGATATCAGCAGTACCACTATTTTTGTAGATGGGCTTGCGCATTTATTAACGAATTGGCATTTCCCAGTTTGGTTGACTGCTATTTTGGCGAGCGGCATCGGGAAAGGAATTAACACAACTATTACCTTTGCGCCTGTTATTGGCGGAATGTTTTTATTTCTCGCTTTTTTGGAAGATTCCGGTTACATGGCCCGCGCAGCGTTTGTGATGGATCGTTTTATGCAAACATTGGGATTGCCAGGCAAATCCTTTGTGCCGATGATTGTGGGTTTTGGTTGTAACGTGCCGGCCGTCATGGGCGCACGTACGTTGGAAAACCGACGGGATCGTGTGTTAACTGTGATGATGATGCCCTTTATGTCGTGCGGCGCTCGATTAGCTATTTTTGCCTTATTTGCAAGCGCTTTTTTTCCTCAAGGAAGTGCTACCATTATTTTCTTGCTTTATTTAGCTGGTATTTCAGTTGCCGTTCTTTCGGGCTTAGTATTACGAAGAACGGTTCTGCTAGGAAAGCCCGCGCCACTCGTGATGGAGTTACCGCCGTATCACATACCACATTTTAGTTCTTTGTGGCGACACATGTGGCAGCGGTTAAAAAACTTTTTGTTCCGTGCAGGACGTTACATTATTCCAATCTGTGTTCTTATTGGTGTGTTAAATTCAATGACTGTCACCGGAAAACTGGTGGGAGATGCAAGGCAGCATTCTTTGGTGTCAGCCGTCGGTCGGCTAGTAACACCGCTATTTTCGCCGCTTGGCGTGAAAAAAGATAATTGGCCGGCAACGGTTGGATTAACGACAGGTATTTTAGCAAAAGAAGTGGTGGTGGGAACTTTAAACACGCTTTATAGCGAACAAGGCAACCTTACCCAACAGTCCGCATCGCAGTTTAATTTTTGGGGTGGATTGCGAGAAGCGCTCGAATCGGTCCCAGAAAATTTAAGTCAATTAGGCGATGCCTTTAAAAATCCTGTGGCAGCCAGCGAGGGCCCGTATGACATGGGTAAAACCGCTTACGGCATTATGTATAAACAATTCGGCGGAAAGAAAGCCGCTTTTGCCTATCTTTTATTTATTTTATTGTATTTCCCTTGTGTTTCAACGATGGCGGTGATGTGTCGGGAAGTAGGAAAACGATGGGCCTTATTTTCGGTATTATGGAGTACTGGGTTGGCCTACGCACTGGCTGTCATGTGTTATCAATGGCTCACGGTTGTTGCGCATCCTGCACTGACCTTAATTTGGAGCGCCGTATTAGTAACGGCCTTAATCACAGCAATTGTAAGTCTTCGACAATACGCGAGCCGCGATAAAAAGACCTCCACTCGCCCGCTAGCCGAAAAAGATGGCGGCGTCACTGCTGGGAGGGTATTTAAAGAAAGAAATCTCTGGCGCTTGCGGCCGAGATTTTTAAAAAAACGCGATGGTGAGGCTTAATGTTATTATCAATAAAAGCATTCTTAAAAGAACGTCAATCCGCCAATTTACAAGAATTATCCCTTCATTTTTGCAAGCAACCTGAAGTTATGCGATGCTTACTAGCCCACTGGATACGCAAAGGAAAAATCCGATGCCAAGAAAAACCCGCCGACTGCTGCACAAAATGCCAACGCTGCCAACCGCAGTTTGTGGAAGTTTATCGGTGGGTGGAGTAGCTCAGCCGATCATTACTTACTATCAATCCCCGTGCAGGCACTTCCAATTAGCCTTAATTTTCTTGACAAGGAGAATTTTAAAAAAAAGGAAAATTATTTTGGATAAAAGTTACTGCAAAATTTTAACCACAAACTCATCCACGCTGTCACCCTCCCGCGAGGCTTTCTGTTGTATTATTGAAGAATACAAAAACGCTTGCAGCCAAGTCGGGCCATGTGAAGGACTAAGAAAACACTGATGCTCCTTTCCTCATCATTAGCCTGGATCAACTATGTTTGAATCGCTGTGATAAGTAGAAAAACTGGATAATAAATATCCATTTTACATACCTTATTCACAGCGATACAGCTAAGCCCCTCCTTAAAGAGGGCGTTATAATGCGCCAACATAGAGTTTCTATTTTTAAAAAAAGGAGCAGGGCCATGAAAGATATTAAAATACTTGGTGTTGGTATTTATTGCAAAAGGGGTTTTTCAACTGTGTGGGATTGATGAGTGGGGTAAGGTGATCCACACGAGAGGGGTTAGGCGCTCAATATGTGTCCACTGTGGCAAGGCCTTAAGGTGGCTTGTGTGGTTGATAGAAGCGTGTGGAGGCGCGAACCATTGGTATCGGGTTCATGGGGTTGGGCATCCCAACACAGTTGATCGGTCCGCCGCAGGTCAAACCGTATGTCAAAAGTAACAAGAATGATGGTAACGATGCGCAGGCGATAGCTGAAGCGGCTTCCCGGGCCCCGATACGGTTTGTGCGGGGTAAGACGGTGGAACAACAAGACGTTCAAGCGCTGTTGAAGATACGCGATTGTTTAGTCAAAAGC
>NZ_CAJRAM010000088.1 GCF_907164965.1 Coxiella endosymbiont of Ornithodoros maritimus | reverse complement strand
ATGAGGCTAATTCATGCGGTGGCTCTGTGAAGCCGCATATACGTTCTTTTCGTCAAAACTGATTGTTGACAACAACCCTGGGGCCATATACGTATAGACCAAAGCAGAATACGGGAAAATAATGATCTCGTCTATCATCCCCGTATTTCACTGCGCTTCATACATATCATTACCATAAAAAGACAAATTATTATGGAGTTAAAAAAACATAGGCTACGAGTTAGTCATTGCTAAAACCGCTTGGAGTTCTTTTTCTAGCTTATGATAGTAAGATTTCAAATCGATTGGCGAACGAGAGCGCAATTTTGATTCAAAATCCTCTAAGATTTTTTGAAGTCGGGGAGAAAGAAAGCGCATGAAAATCATCGATACTTCGCAGACGTCTGGGAAAGTACCTGAGAGCAGCCAGTAAATTAGTAATTGGAAATTTAGACGGTTTTCGCAATATCGGTATTTTTTTATCTGCATCCCAAGGATAACAAGGAATAACAACACCTAAATCCTGAAGGATAGTGATGTACCCGTTGACCACGGTATTGTTTGCCAAACCCGCTTCGCGCGCTAATTTGGCTTGGCCTACCGATACTCCACCGAACTTAAATAAAATCTGAAGGATATTGTATTAAAGATACCCGGGTCAGCGCGTATGATTTCACCGTCAATCCAATCGCGCGTGAGCTCAATGACGTATTCGGGAAGAAAATGCTGCTCCGCTAACTCTGCGCATGCAATGGGCGATCCGCCAGATAACAAATAAGCAGTTAATGTATTTATCTCCAATGTTGAATGAAATACGCAATGCAATTCTTTGTACGCAATTGGAGCAAAAAAAATAATTGCTTCCATCGAGTTTGCCTTTCCTACCAGCTAACCGTTCGAATCTCCGTCGTAGATCGCTTGCATTTGAGCCCGTTGTAACGATCAAAATATCCCTGAGATGTCCGCGATCAGATAATTTTTTAATACCATTTCCCAATTTGTGATTGCTGTGATTTCAATGGCGGATGGCAGCTTTTTTTGAAAAGGCAGGTAGCAGTTTTTGAATCGCTTGTTCAAGCCTATTCTTTTCTAAGATGTCGTCCCCTTTGAGATAAAAGGCACTTGCAGGACAAAAATCTATAATACTTTGACGCAACGCTTTTTCAAGCCAAGTGCTTTTGCCGTATTGGCGAAGGCCGCGAATGGAGATAATTCCAGGCTCGGTGGTGGGCAAAGTCTTTAAGCCGAAATCAATTTCAAAGATTAAAAGTGCTCTTTCCAGTTGATCCAGGTGAAGGAAAAGACCAGGCCAGCTGATTTCACCGGATGCTAGGAATTTGTTAATCTCGGTCAAACCCATGCCTTTCTGCTAACGTTAGTAACGTTAGCAATCGTTCATTTTGGTTAAAAATCACCAAAACACTATAATATTGAAATAGTTAAGTGCCCCCTGTAACATTTTATTTCATAGTTAGGCTATATGAGCAATGAATGAAAACTCAACTATCCGCAAACATCTATGACATCGTAGTCATTGGTGCCGGTTTTGCAGGGTTTTATACCGCCCAAGAGTTGAGTCGTGCTCGTTATAAAGTGGCCTTATTGGAGATAGGAGATGGCCTTTTAGGCAAAACGAGCTCTAGTTATAATGAATGTTATAAACTGCACACGGGCGTACATTATGCTGGTCACCCGCAGACCGCCATTCAGTGTCTAAAAGACTCCGTTAAATTCGCTCGTGAATTCCCTGAATACATCCTTGGGTATGAAGACGATACTCTCCCCTGGCGGCATGGCCGGCATTACCTTATGTCAAATTCCCTCTTTGATGAAGAAACCATAAAAAAGACTTGTTCTCTTTTACAAAAAACCTATGCAGAGCTGGTGCAGCAGGACCCAGCCAATAAAGTGTTTGGTGATCCTGCTCATTTCATTCGTTATTTAAAAGCGAGTGAATACCCTTACGTAGCAAAAACAATTGCGCAACCGGACATACCTAATGGAAATGCGGATGCTCACGTCATTTTAGGAATAGAAACGCCGGAATCACAAATCAACATCGTTAAGCTAAGACATTATGCTGAACGCGAGATAAATCATTTCGATCAATTAACCTTTGCGACCCAGCATGAAGTAAAAAATATTTAATTCGCACCCGACAACTTAGATTACCAGGTGGAGGTATACGATTGGTTGGAAGGTAAAACAAATATTATACGTACAAAAGGTGTCGTCAATTGTGCTTGGCAGAATAGAATATTGAAAGCTTGGATCGTGGACTCGGTTATTACGTCCCCGATGGTCGATTAGTGCGGCTTAAAGTCAGTCTTCTCGTTTGTCTTCCGGAAATCCTTCGGTTAATAAATACTTGCATTTTTTTGCTGGCCCGCATTGTTCGGTTACAAATTTAGGCGATGGAACAGCAGTCATAACCTATGAGCCCGCTACCAACGTGGGCCATTACGCGGCGGGAGAAGTTCCTTCACAAGCAAACGCACGTTTGGCTGATATCATTGGCCAAGAGCTACGACCCCACGAAGGTAAGGGGAAAGTGTTAGAAGAGGCTATAATGGAGGGCGCCGCACGTTATGTCCCCGCCCTTAAGGGGGCAACGGTTAAAGAAGTACGGCTTGGCTATGTTAAAATCTTTACTTCCTCGAAAGAAACTTACACGATTTTTGATAAGGCAAGTCCTATTCATCGCAGACCTGAGGATGGCGTTTAACAAAAAGGCTTATGTTATATTTCGCATTCCGGTATGAAAATGACCTATACAAGGAATAACGCCGTTAAAGTGCGGGAAACAATGGATCTAAAGTGCGGGAAACAATGGATCTAAAGTGCGGGAAACAATGGATCTAAAGTGCGGGAAACAATGGATCGACTTTTATCTTACGCCGATCACTTGAGCACCTGCCCTGTGCTGTAAAAATGGGGTACGCTCGAAATGAAAAACGATCGACCGAATTTAGCTCCTAAATAATTGAGGAACGGAAAAAATGCAGGGCGGAAAGAATAATAACGAAGAAGCGCTTTTAGAGATTATCAATAATATTCCTCATTCTATCTTTTGGAAAGATAAAAACTTAATTTTTCGCGGCTGCAATAAAATGTTCGCTGAACAATTTGGTTATAAGGATCAATCGGGCATTATCGGTAAAACGGATGAAGATTTCCCTTGCTCAAAAGAATTGAGGAAAAAATATCGCCAAGATGATCTTTCCGTCATAGAGACCGGAAAACCAAAGCTCGATTATGAAGAATCACAAATGCAGGCCGATGGTTCGATAAAAACCGTGTTGGTGAGTAATAAAGTTTTCCTTATCGCAATAAAGAAGGCAATATTGTCGGTGTTTTAGGGATTTATACCGATATTACAAAACGAAAGCGCATGGAAGAATCGCTGGGCAAAGCGAATAAAGTTAAATCCGAATTTTTAGCGAATATGGGCCATGATTTGAGAACGCCGTTGATGGGGATAATTTTGATTGCTGAATATTTATGGAAAAAGCAAACCGAAGAAAAGGATAAGCAACTGGCGAAGAACCTAATACTTGCCGGAAAACAATTACTTCATTTCATTAACGAAGCGTTAGAAATAACCAACGTTGAAGAAGGGAATATCGATTATAAAAAAATCTTTCTCGCTCATAAAATTAATTGACCAAGTATTCGCAATGCTTCGCCCTTCCTTTCAACAAAAACAGTTAGCATTTTATAACGATTACGACCCCCGTATCCCCGAAGTTATCCCCGAAGTACTTATCGGCTCGGAGATAATGATTTTTCGGATTTTAATGAATTTGTTAGGAAATTCGCTAAAATTTACTGAAGAAGGTCAGGTAACTATTCAAACCAAGTTAGTCAACCGGTCAGATAATCGGGTTCTTATTGAATTAATTGTGTCGGACACGGGCATCGGGATACCTAAAGAAGAACATAAGAATATATTTGCCCAATTTAAACGGCTCACTCCTTGCTTATGCCAGTAAATATCGGGGATCGGGTTTAGGATTATTTCTCGTTAAAACTTATGCAGAGGCCCTCCAGGGCCGAGTGACTTTCAGAGAGTGAGAGCCTGGTCGGGGAAGTCGATTCATCTGCACAATTCCTTTAACGATTGCCAAACACAAGGACTTAAAGCCTCAAAAAAAAGGTATGACGCTGCCTTAACGAAGCTCGAGGAGCTTTTAAAACCTGAATTGCTGCCCCCAGTGTCGCTAAAAAATCTGATTTAAAGAAAGTGCCTATTTTGCTGGTGGAAGATACCCCGCTGGGCCAAAAGGCGATAGGAATTAAACTGGAAGAGCCGGGTTGTGCCGTTGATCTTGCCGATGATGGTGAAGCTGCGATTAAAAAAGCGAGCCAAAACCAATATTCTCTTATTTTTATGGACATTGGCCTTCCAGGTATCGATGGTTATGAAGCAGCGGCGCGTATTCGTGCCTGGGAAAAAGAACATCATAAATCCCCCACGCCAATTGTTGCACTAACCGCACATGTCAATGAAGAGGGCGAGCAACAATGTTACAAGGTCGGGATGAATTTGGTATTACACAAACCGATGCTGAGACGATACGGGCAACGGATTTTGAATCGGTTCGTTAACAAGGAGAGAAGAGAAACTGAATCTCCGGCTTCTGATGCTGAAGAAAGAAGTAACAATAACAAGGTTATTGATTGGACGTCGGCGACTCGTATATTTGGAAATAAAGCCGCCACCAAAAAATGTTTAAATTATTCTTAGAAGAATTTCCTCGATTTCATGAGGAAATTAAAAAAGCTTTCAAAGCTAATGATCGCAAGGCATTAGCCTTTTACGTACATAAATTAAACGGTGCAGCGTGTTACACACCGACTCCCCGACTTCAAAAAATCTTAGAGGATTTTGAATCAAAATTGCGCTCTCGTTCGCCAATCGATTTGAAATCTTACTATCATAAGCTAGAAAAAGAACTCCAAGCGGTTTTAGCAATGACTAACTCGTAGCCTATGTTTTTTTAACTCCATAATAATTTGTCTTTTTATGGTAATGATATGTATGAAGCGCAGTGAAATACGGGGATGATAGACGAGATCATTATTTTCCCGTATTCTGCTTTGGTCTATACGTATATGGCCCCAGGGTTGTTGTCAACAATCAGTTTTGACGAAAAGAACGTATATGCGGCTTCACAGAGCCACCGCATGAATTAGCCTCAT
>NZ_CAJRAM010000087.1 GCF_907164965.1 Coxiella endosymbiont of Ornithodoros maritimus | reverse complement strand
AACCTCAGGTTTTACCTTAACGTCCTTAACATCACATTGCCGCGTTTACTAATCCGCGACAAGACCTCCTTATGATCGATGGAGATAAGGCTTTTAACCTTACCCGCGTTAGGTATGGTTAATGAAAATTTAACCTCCTCGCTACCGTCTTCATTGGGGGGGATTTTCATCAATAATTGTTTCTCTGTTTATACTAATTCCGTTAGGGAATGTATATTTTAGACGTGTTGTCAGAGGATTGCGTAATATTTTTGTCGGAGAGATCTGTCTCTTCTTTTATATATGGGTCTATCATAACGACGACATGCTTTCAATATCTCCAGGAATTCTGTTTTAGTGATTTTGCCGCCAGAAAAAATGGTCTCAATTTTTGACCAGCTCGTGTATACCTCTCCCGATAGGGAGGGATCGGTTCGAGCTCGCAAACTCCAATTCTGATATGTTCTTAGCCTATGTAGTTGTTTATTGCCTCCTCGCGCAGGTAGTTAAGCTTAGTGTCGTCGATAACTCGATCGATTCTCTCTTCAGGTATTCCCGTCAATTTAACCAAGCGCTGCCTTGCTTGTGTTTTTTCGTGCACAAAAGACTCTAGCTCTTCTTTAGAAACTTGAGGAACTCGTTTGATGGCAATGGAAGCTTGTTCGAAGGTGATTTTAGATAATTGTTGTATTGCGGTTTTATGGTACTTTTCAGCTAGTGAAGCGCGTTTGTTTGACTGGGCGTTAGTAACAAAATTTTTAAATGCGTCCTGAGAGAGGCATAGGTTTGAATTGTATACGTGGCTTAATACTTTTTTTTCGCATTTTTCATAAGAGAACTTTTATAAATCACCTATATTATCGCTGCCTGCAATTGATAACTGAGTATATCGATCAATAATTAAACCTTGAATGTTAAACGCATTCTCATCAGAAACAGCGGCTCTATTCGTAGACTCAATCCCAAATAACTTTTTGTTTTGAAATATTAAACAACTAATTTGGGCGGCAAAGGGTGCTTTTGCTACTTCCTTCCATACTTCTTCAACCTCTGTCAGATTATCGGTTTTTTGATTTTGTTGCTAATCTTAGCAAAGATTTCTTCAGGTTTTATTTCCTGCATTTCTTGGTCTAGATCTCTCATCATGCCCGTTCCTCAATGACAATTTATCATGACCATTAAAGCGAAAACGTTGCGGGTCGGGTCGCAATTGACGTAGACGCTTCTTCTGATACTGTCTTCTCCTTTCTTTTTTGGAGAATTCCTTCTAGGATTTGACAGATCTTTCTTTGTCCCCCGCGTCTGCGAAGTCGAGACAGACTCTTTTCGGCCCCAAAAACCAGAATTTGCGATAAGGCTTAATTGTAACGTTCCGGTCAAGCTGGTCGGATGTTTGCTGAATTTCTTCTCGAGTTGGTTCCATGCCATCAAATAGTTTGGTCAGCTCGCCTGCTTTATTAACATGGAAACAGGCAAAGGTATTGGTAGTTTTGTTCAGGGGAGTTTCTTTCGGTTTCACTCCTCTGTCAAAGAATTGGCAAATATTTGTGACTTTTTCCATTAAGGGTACGGCATTGGGCCGTTCCCTTACGATGTTCACGCGCGATCGCATTTCCTCTAAAAGTGCAAATGAATTTCTTTTCAGTTTATCATGGAGTTTTTCGCATTCCTCTTTAAGGTAGGCCTCAAATTTCGATCCCTCCAAAGTGAGTCGAGCGGTTTTATATAACTCCTGAAGTTTTTTAAGTCGTTATTAACAGCTTCAGTTAGCCTGTTAATCTTGCCACTGTCCTTCCCTAAGAAGGGTAGCCGATAAAGTTCATCTAAATGAGGTTTGAGAGAATTATTTAAATCATGTGGCTCGCCACATTTTAGATGAACCCAAAGGGCTTCAATCCTGAATTTTACCCTTGATGCCATTAGGGTTTTGTCAAGGACACGCAGATGGGGTACAGCTTCAGCAATAAGGCTTTGAATATTCCTCCCGTTAGTTTGTCTATCGTTGAATTCGGCTTCTACATTTCCTAATGCGCGGCAGTTCGCTGTTTTCGTTGGTGAGTTGGTAGTGGCGTGCGGTGAGCACTCGTTGCTCTGCTTCTAAAAAAGCCAGTTTCGGTAGCAGTTCTTCTTTATTTTCCCACTGCTTCTCGAATGCTCTTGTTAACATAGTTGAAGTTTTTTTCTCTGTTAATACCTTTTGTTGTTCGTGGGGGCTTTTAGCACATCTGAGTCGATGGAAGTTTTAAGGACAGAAATCTCTCTCTCAAGTTCCTGAAGACGGTTCGGTATTTTCTTTTTTAATGCGGCTACCTCCTCTCGAGCTTGTTACAGCTTTTGCCCAAGATAGTTTTCCGGGTCGACTTGACGATTCTTGTGATCCTTTTCCTGGATGTCGCGTTTCCTTTGAATGTACAAAAAAACTCTAGGCATATTTCAACTCCTTCACCGAACGTATGGAATGAAGGGTAATAATACAGCATAAAGCTTAAAATAATCTTAAGCTCCGCCCTCGCAGAAAGGGCGGAGAGACGGGCCAGTTATTCCACCATTTCCTTCAAACGCTTCAAGGCGCGAATTTTGACGACATTGCGGGCGGGTTTGGCTTTGAAGGTCATCATTTCGCCGATGAAGGGATTGATGCCTTTGCGGGCTTTGGTAGCGGGTTTGCGTTTCACTGTGCATTTTACTAAGCCAGGAAGCGTGAACTGGCCTGCGGCATCTTTCCGAAGATGACGGTGCATGACATCCGCCAGTTCATCCAGAACCGTGCTCACTTCTTTATTTACTCAGATTAGTTACTTCTACTCAGATTAGTTACTTCCGCTAGATGAGTTGTTAATTGGGATTTTTTGTACGGTGTACGAACCGCTGTACCTGTTGATTTGCGTTCCGTTGTTCTGCTGCGTTTTGCCGTTTTTCTTTTTGCAGTCGGCCTGCGCCGCGCTACCGCGTTTCTTACGCCGATGCGCCGTTTAGTAGTTTTAGTAGAGCGTTTTTTCTTGCTAGCATAGTAATTCCCTCTTTCGATTATCTATGATCAAATGATTGATGTAGCAGCCAAAAATCACTTGGACTAAAGTAACATAATTTTACCAAAAAGCATATGTTTCTTCTACCTTTTTAGTCTTTCGCACGCGATTCCTGCCATCGGGCGAAGGCGTTTGGGCGCTTGCATCCTATAAAAATGTGCTGTACCATTTTGTCCCTTCTTTTTTATTTGAGGTCTTGGATTCATGGCGACTTACATGGCGAATGCAAAAACAGTTAGCCCGCGTTGGTTGTTGGTTAATGCAGAAGGCAAAACGCTGGGACGGCTGGCTAGTCAGATCGCTGCAATTTTGCGAGGTAAACATAAAGCTGAGTTTACGCCTCACATCGACGCGGGTGATTTCGTCGTGGCGATTAATGTCGATAAACTTAAAGTAACAGGCAATAAAACTCAGGATAAGCAATATTACCACCATTCTGGGTATCCGGGCGGTTTGAAGACGATTAACTTCGCTGACTTGCAAGCCAAAAAACCACACCGTATCCTGGAGTTAGCTATTAAAGGTATGCTCCCTAAGGGGTCTTTAGGTCGTCAACTGCATCGTAAATTGAAAATTTATGCGGGCGATCACCATCCCCACCAGGCTCAACAACCTGAATTAATCGACTTATAGTTAGAGGTTTAAACGCGTATGGCACAAGCGGCAAAAAATCAGAATTTGGGTACGGGACGGCGTAAGACATCTTCCGCACGGGTTTTTTTAAGGTCCGGCACTGGTCAAATTATCATTAATAGACTGCCTTTAGACGAATATTTTGGCCGAGAAACAGCTCGCATGCTTGTTCGCCAGCCCTTGGTGAAGCTTGATGTTCAATCTCGGTTTGACGTTTACACCACTGTTCAAGGCGGCGGCGACAGCGGGCAAGCCGGCGCGATTCGCCATGGTATTACCCGTGCTCTCATCGAGTACAGTGAAGAAGGCGGGAAAGGCGGCACGTGGCGTAGCACTTTGCGAAAAGCCGGTTTTGTCACGCGAGATCCCCGAATGGTTGAACGCAAAAAAGTGGGGCTGCATGGAGCACGGCGAGGCACGCAATTCTCCAAACGATAAGGATTACTAATCCCTCTCTTCGTCATACCAATGACGGTGGTTACTTATAAGCTAGGAATAACTATGTTAAAACGCTCGATTATGACGTTGTATTCTGCTCCTTTGGATATATACAGCCATCAGGTTCGCATTGTTTTGGCAGAAAAAGGCGTTACTGTCGACATTCACAATGTAGATGCCAACCATCCTAGCGAAGATTTAATCGAATTGAATCCTTATGCCACTTTGCCAACTTTAGTGGATCGTGATTTGGTTTTATTCGAATCGAGGGTCATTATGGAATATTTAGACGAACGATTCCCTCATCCTCCTTTGCTCCCTGTCTATCCGGTCGCTCGCAGCCGGTGTCGTTTGTTAATGCATCGTATCGAACGGAATTTTTACCATTCCATGAAAATTATTGAAGAAGGGACTCCCAAGCAAGCCGAAACAGAGCGAGAGTTTCTTACCAAAGAATTGATCGAGCTTGATCCAGTGTTTGGGGAGAAGACTTATTTCATGAATGACGATTTTACGTTAGTCGATTGCGTGATGGCGCCGTTGTTATGGCGTTTGCCGCACCTTGGTATTCATGTCCCGCCGCAGGCTGCAAAATCAATGTATAAATACAAAAACCTCATTTTCGAACGTGAGTCCTTCAAAGCCAGTTTAAGTGAGTTTGAATCGGAACTTAGAGAAGTCGATGGCATTTGAAATGAATTCCAGCCGCCCTTATCTAGTGCGGGCTATTTATGACTGGGTTGTTGATAACCAATTAACACCCTATATCAGGGTGGATGCGTTAATGCCTGATGTGGAAGTCCCCGAGCGTTTTGTAGAAAACGGTAAAATAGTATTAAATATTGAACCACAAGCTGTCGGACGTCTGCGAATGGGTAATGACGCGGTTGAATTTGATGCTCGCTTTTCAGGAGTCGCTCATCATATTTTTATTCCCGTTCGAGCAATTAAAGCAATTTATGCTTTTGAAAATGGTCGTGGAATGGTATTTACGGAAGATGAAGATGGCGGCAACGATGGAAGAACCTCGCCTCCCAGCAACAACAGCGTTGATAAGCTCGTAAAAAAAGGCAGGCCAAATTTGAAGATTGTGAAATAATCCAGTGGCGTCAGTGGCGTCTATACGAAGAGACATACGGATTGCTTTCCAGGTATTTTTATTTCTACTTTACGATTAATGTTATACTGAGCTGATATGAGTTTCAACAATATCGTCCATATCATTGCTGTTGTCGTTCTGCCGTTATTGTTTGGGATTACCGTGCACGAAGCGGCGCATGGCTGGGTGGCGAATAAATTAGGCGATAAAACGGCCTTGATGATGGGTCGCGTCACGCTTAATCCGCTAAAACACATCGACCCCTTTGGTACCCTCATTCTTCCTATTTTAATTTTAATTCTCAGTAAATTCACCTTCGCTTTTGGATGGGCAAAACCGGTTCCAGTTACGTGGCAAAATTTAAGAAAACCTCGTCAAGATGTGGCGCTGGTAGCAATTGCAGGCCCCCTTTCTAATTTATTTATGGCTTTGTTGTGGGCTGCTATTGCAAAGTTAAGTGTGACTTTTGGTGTGAATGCCGTTAATCCAGTGGTTAAGACTGTCACGCTTTTTTTCTACCACGCAGGGCTTTTCGGAATATTAATTAATCTTGTTTTAATGTTATTAAATTTAATTCCCATCTCGCCATTGGATGGAAACCGTGTAGTCTCAGCAATTTTGCCGCCCAGAGCGGCTTATGCATATTCAAAAATAGAACCTTATGGGATTTGGATTCTTTTAGGATTGCTTATTTTCGGTTTGTTGGATCGGCTGCTTTTCCCGATGGTTTTATATTTGATGAATTTTATCCGTTCAATTTTTGGGCTGCCGGGAAATTTCCTTTTTTAAAAAAGAGAAATTATGCTCATGCTCGAGAAAAAACATCGATTTTGAATTGCTGTGAGCAAGTTTGAAAACTGGATAATAAATAGTCATTTTACACACCTTATTCACAGCTTCACAGTGATACCGCAGTTAGCGATTTTTTCTGTTCAAATTTTTTTAATCTGGCATTGGCGATAACAATAATTTTTCGTATTAGTGCTACAAACGCTACCATTTTCTTTTTCCCTTTTTTAACGAGCCCCTCATAAAAGCTCTTTAATTCTGAA
>NZ_CAJRAM010000086.1 GCF_907164965.1 Coxiella endosymbiont of Ornithodoros maritimus | reverse complement strand
CTGAACGCTATTTATATCATGATGGAAACTCACAATCCCCGTGGCTTCGGCCGTCTCAAAGCCTTCGATTCTTTGTCTGTCGGTAGGCAGCCTACGCACGAAGATGACGGGCTTTTTTTAACTACTTGATATTCCCTCTTTACCTGGCTCCCTTAAGTTGACACGCGTAGTCAGGGATCCAGTGCACACGGGCGCGGCCCACGAAGGTGCGCCTGGACTTCCCTTGCGGAATGACGATGAAGCCTAAAATTGAAATGGTTAGGGTCTTGTTTACATTCGCTAAACTGAGCCAGAATTCATTGATTTTCGAGCAGCGCAGCGTACATAGAAGTACGTGGGCAGTGAAGCACAGGAAATCGATGAACTATGGCCAGCCTAGTAGAATTGTAACTAGATTTATTCGTATTCAAAGACTTTTACTACCTTTTGCACCCCTGAAATGCGCCGGGCGACCTCAGCGGCCATGGTAGCTTGTCGAGGACTGACAATGCCCATTAAATAGACAGTTTTATTTTCGGTGACGACTTTGAGATTAGAAGAACCTAACCCCGGTTTTCCCAACATGGCTGTGCGAACTTTCGTCGTAATCCAAGAATCATTGGCGCGTTGTATGGCTGATGCGGGTATCGCGATGGTGATTTCATTATAAATACGCCGGACATAAGGCGCCTTTGCAGTAATCTGATAAGCCCGATCGCGTAACGTTACCGTTTTTGCTTGACCTACTAACAACGCTATGTTGTTGAACACGGAAACAGAAATATGAGATTGACCTTTTAACCGGGGGTCACGATCGATTTCTGCTTGGATGACAGCGTGAGCATTATGATCTTGATTCATGGTTTTATAACTTCGCTGATCGTAGACAACGGCACCCCCCAGCGTAGCCCCGGCTGCGCCGGCAAGGAGAACGGCGGGAACGCAACCCATTAAAGGGAAAGCTAACAGCAGCAAAGCGACTAATTTCTTCATCAGTGATCCTCAGAGCTTGGGATTAATTTCCGATCGATAATATCACATAAGCAATGAATAATAAGGGCGTGAGTCTCTTGAATGCGAGCGGTGGATTCTGCAGGCACACGAATTTCGATATCATCGGTACCCAATAAGGTGCCTAATTCTCCTCCATCTCGGCCAGTCAGCGCCACAACATTCATGCCTCTCATATGAGCGGCGGTGATTGCCTGAAGAATATTTTTTGAATGGCCGCTGGTGCTGATGCCTAACAAAATATCTCCGGTGGATCCTAAGCCTGCGATTTGCTTTGAAAAAACTTCGGCATAGCTATAATCGTTGGCGATTGCCGTTAGCGTAGACGAGTCAGTGGTTAATGCCAGAGCAGGGAAACTGGGCCGTTCTGTTTCAAAACGATTAAGCATCTCGGATGAAAAATGTTGCGCATCAGCAGCGGAACCCCCATTCCCACAACTTAATATTTTATGCTCGTTGAGTAGACATTGAGCCATCAGTTCCCCCGCTTGGACGATGGGATCGAGCAATAGCTCGATTGCTACAGTTTTAGTTTTGATACTTTCTTCGAAATTATACTTAATACGTTGGAATAAATTCATAAGGTTTAATATTATACCTCAATAGCGTTTTTTATCCACGTGATTTGTCGATCCGCCGTAATGCCAACGATGTCAAAACGACAGAAAATTTTATCAAGGAGTCGATGTTCTTTTAAGTAATGAAGTACGGTTTTTATCAGCCGCCGTTGCTTTGAAGGAGTGAGCGTGATAAGAGGTTGAATTAAATTAGAAAAACGACGGTAACGTACTTCGACAAAAACTAACATCGATTGATGAGACATTATCAAATCAATTTCACCCTGTTTATAACGGAAATTTTTAGTGATAAACGATAGCCCTTGTTTTTGCAAATACCGACGAGCTATTTTTTCAGCGTTAAAACCAATTTTTTTGGTTAAGGAAAAACATATGGCTAAGTTAGCATGGGGCGGAGAAGATGTGATAATTAGGGGTTTTCAGATTAGCGCATTATTGAAGGCCCTTTAAGGAAGGATAAGTTCGTTATATTCATCATTCACTTTGCAATTGTCCATTGATGATTTTAGCCCACAACAACTGTCGATAAATGCGTTGCGTTGACAGTAAATACAAAGTGCCCGCGGCTCCGTTCATTCCATACTGTGGAATTGAAGTTAATTTAGGCAGCTCAAATAACATATTGTAGGCATCGACGCCGAGTGCATACAATCGAGTATTGCGTTCGAAAGAATGAGGCCATAAAGCGCGGATGCGCTCGCGTGTTTGCTGAAGGGAAGGTGATAATTGTTCCGGTGTTAAAACCCAAGGCATGTCGCTAAATTGGATACCCTCGATATCGTAATTCTCGCTGGGGCGTGAACTGGGTGAATAACCTGATGAAGTGGCGTATATGGGAATATCACCGGCATAGTAAAATCGGAGTAAAGGGACAATTTGACGGATTTGATTGGCATTAGCGACAATAAAAATAGCGTCAAAGTCCTTTCGCCGTCGCGGAATAAAGCGTATTTTTTCCTGAAATAACCGTCTCAGCTGATGTTCGCGTTGTTCTGATTTATCGATGTTCAGCAATCGGCGAATGTCGTTGTTCAAACTTGCGTTATTTCCATAAACCAATTGGGCCGTCGTTTGTCCGCCCAATGATGCCCATTGTGTTTGAAATGCTTTGGCAATGGAACTTCCCCACTCACCACTCGGTGTGATTATGATCGCCCGGTTGTGTTGATCGTTTCGCATTTTTATAGCGGCTGTGGTGGCTTCATCAATGGGAGATAAACTGAATTGAAACAGATTGCTGGCGTTGGAATGAGAAAGCAAGGTATTTAAGGCTAATGTTGGAATAGTAATTTCGTGCGAATTAATGAGCGTAGCTAAATTGTTTTTAATCAGTGGGCCGACGATAATAGTCGCACCTTGTTGGATGGCATCTTGGTAAACATTATTAATGTTTTTTCCGCCGGTATTGAGGACAATAAGGGTAGGGACGGGGCCTTTTTGTTTTGCTTGATAATACGCCGCCAAAAAACCGTTGCAAATGGCGCCGGCTTGTTTGGCAAACATTCCCTCGAGCGGTAAGAGCAAGGCAATGCGCTGCTCAGAAACCGTGGAAGGATTTTCAAAGGCTCTGAAGACTTGGTTATTAGCTGCGTTAGGATAGTGGGGGGTGCAGCTTGTCAGTAAGCCCAAACATGCCGCAAGCAGAATCGCGTAACCAAAGGATATTTTTTGCCCCATGGTCAAAGTCTAACGTAGAGTGTTAAAGTGTCAAGCAAGGGGAGACCTGTTGACTCATATCATTACCACAAGTCACAGCGATTTCTATTTTACACTTCGTGATCCGCACAGAAGTCCAGGCGCGCTTTTAGCGCGCTGGGTCCTCGCCTGCGCGGGGACGACGAGGATTTTTGAAATTTAGGCTAATAGGAAAAAATAATTTAGAATGGGAAGATTATAATAAGGTTTTGTTTTTAATTGTCATTTATATATTGAAATGGCTGTGACTTAATGAACAGAGGTAGTTTGTACATTACTGCAACCCCTATAGGTAATCGCGAGGACATTACGTTACGCGCGATTGAAACGCTTCGCTCCGTGGATCTTATTGCAGCGGAGCATACGCGGCATAGCAAAAAATTGCTGGAGCATCACAGGATAAAAACTCCGTTGTTATCTTTACATGAGCATAATGAAGCTGCGCGTGCGACTCTTTTATGTGAAAAATTAAAACAAGGACTCAATGTTGCGCTTATTTCCGATGCGGGAACGCCCCTGATCAGCGATCCTGGTTATCGGTTGGTGCATGCTGTGCGTGAAGCCGGGATCGAAGTTGTTCCTATTCCCGGAGCCTGTGCAGCCATCGTCGCTTTGGTGGCCTCTGGGTTACCGACAGATCGGTTTATTTTTGAGGGTTTTATTTCTTCAAAAGGCGAGGTGAGACGAAGAAAATTGGAAGATTTAAAAAATCAACGCCGAACGATCATCTTTTATGAATCGGTTCACCGTATTGTAAATTTAATTGATTTATTAAATGAAATTTTTGAAAACGAACGTCGAGCTACTATTGGACGGGAACTCACTAAGCAATTTGAAACTATCCATACTGCAACGTTAGTGGAGTTAAAAAACTGGATTAATGAGAATCCTGTTCAGCAAAAGGGAGAATTTGTGGTGATTGTGGCCGGCCAGACTGAAAAATTGACGGAAATAAACGAAGAATACCAACGGGTACTAACTCTATTGCTTTCAGAACTGTCTCTTAAACAAGCGGTTTCATTAGCAACTAAAATTAGTGGTCTTCCTCGAAAAAAATTGTACGCGTTAGCGTTAACTATTCGGCAGCATCTTCCCGTTCACTGTTATTAACTTCGTGAATGAGAAATTGGTGACGGTTATTATTGACACGGTTGCGTAAATCTTTGCCCGGTTTGAAATGCGGCGTATATTTAGCTTCCGTGTAAACGCGTTCGCCAGTTTTAGGATTATGTGCTTTACGGGTTGGACGATAATGGAGGGAAAAACTTCCAAAACCACGAATTTCGATACGATCGCCCTGACCAAGGGTGTTGCTCATGTGTTCCAAAATGTAATTAATACTCAGTTCAACGTCTTTCCATGACAAAGCTTTTTGCTGCATTGCAATACGATTAATAAGTTCTGATTTAACCATGCTTGCCACTCTACCGTATAGTTTAATGATAGAACAAGTGTGCATTATACAATAGTTTATTAGAATGGGCGAGTGCGTTTCGCCTTTACGGGAAGGTGTGTTCTGATTTTGTGAGGGGTTTTCCGTCTAAAAAAACTTGGTTGTTGTGATAATCCAGTCTTCCGGTAGCGAACCAGGATAATACTTTAGGGTATATAATGTGCTCAAGCGCGTGGACGCGGGTTTTTAGCGTTTCTGGGGTGTCTTGGGGATTGATGGAAAGACGGGCTTGGCAAATAAGAGGGCCGAGATCGAGCTCTTCGGTGACATAATAGACGCTTACACCGTGTTCAGTCTCACCAGCGGCTAACGCGCGTTCGTGGGTGTTAAGACCCGTGTATTTAGGTAACAGGGAAGGGTGGATGTTGATCATCCGTCCGCTATAATGGTTGACAAATGCCTTGCCTAATTTACGCATAAAGCCGGCCAAGACGATTAGTTGGGGCTCATAGTGGTCGATCGTTTTTTGAAGTTTGCTTTCAAAATCGATGCGCGAAGGGAAGTCTTCGTGAGGAATGATGTGAGTCGGAATGACAGCTTGTTGGGCTCGTTTTAATCCATATGCATCGGCTTTATTGCTAATGGTCGCGCGTATTTCAATCGCTAAACCTTTTTGAATGGCCTCAATGATGGCCTGAAGGTTAGTCCCATTTCCAGAAATAAGAACAACAATAGGCAACAGTTCGCGATTCATGGCGTTATGGTTACACGCGGTTGCTCCTCGGATAAGGATTGAATTTCGCCAAGGATCCAAGCGGTTTCTCCTAAAGCGGTTAACAGTTCCAGCGTTTTTTGTACTTCTTCTTTGTCCAGACAGAGTAGCATTCCCACGCCCATGTTAAAGGTGCGCCACATTTCTTCTATCGGGACTTTGCCCTGTTTTTGCAACCAATGAAAAATGGGTGGCCATTTCCAGCCATTTGAATCAATAACCGCTTGGGTATAAGGCGGTAATACACGAGGAACGTTTTCAATAAGACCGCCGCCCGTGATGTGGGTCAGGGCATGGAGATTAATTTCGGAAAGAAGACGTTTAATCGTTCTGACGTAAATTCGGGTGGGGGTGAGTAACCCATCCGCGAGTGATTTGTTCTCAAAGGGCTGCGAAAGCGGTATTCTCGCCCGAGCTAAAATTTTTCTAATGAGAGAATAGCCGTTGGAATGTGGACCAGAAGAAGCTATCCCAATCAGGGCATCGCCGCCGCGGACTCGACTTCCATCAATAATTTTTTCTTTTTCAACAACACCCACACAAAAGCCAGCAAGGTCATAATCCTTTTGTTTATAAAGTCCGGGCATTTCGGCCGTTTCCCCTCCGATCAACACCACTTCAGCCAGTTCGCAACCGGCGCCGATGCCTGTCAAAATTTGTTTGCTTTGTTCGTTATTCAGATGGCTGGTGGCATAATAATCGAGAAAAAATAAGGGCTCCGCGCCGGTAGTAATGACGTCATTAACGCACATCGCTACCAGATCAATACCAATGGTATTGTGACGGTTAAGTTCAACCGCGAGCTTTAATTTGGTTCCCACGCCATCAGTGCCCGAGACGAGAACCGGGTGTTTATAACCACGGGGTAATTCAAATAAACCGCCAAAGCCACCGACCCCACTTAATAGCCCTGGGCGACGGGTGCGCTTAGCGATTGCTTTAATGGCTTCAACCAAGTCAGCCGCTTTTTCAATATCAACGCCGGCTTTGCGGTAGGAAAGAGGCGGATCTCGAGTGGAATCTGGCATGGACTGTATTATACGACTTAAAGCGAGTAAAATAGAAGAAAAATGAAAAGACGAAGGCGTATAATTTCAGTCACTGGAGGCTTTGCAATGATGGCCGTTCGGAAAATGTCTATTTTAGCAATTACTCTGACGTATTTCTTTCTCACTAATGCGGGAATGGCTGTTGAAATCCGTGGTATAAACGTTGCTACTGTCGCCGTCTCTGATCAATCGCCGCAAACACTGCAAACAGCATTACCTCAAGCTTTAGAGCAGGTGTCGATTCGGATGAGCGGAAACACGGGCGTGATGACGCTCCCAACGGTTCAAGATGCCGTGCCCCAAATCAGCCATTATGTTGAAAAATACAGTTACGCTACAAAAACGGATGAGAGCGGAAAACAGCAGCTCCTGCTGCAAGTCGTTTTTGACACGCGGGCCGTTAAGCGGTTACTGCAAAACGCGAAGCAAGCTATTTGGAGTGCTAATCGCCCCTTGACGATGGTGTGGGTGTCTATTCCCAACGGAAAGCAATCCCAAATTTTAGCAAGCGATAGTCAAAATCCAGCACTTCAAGCGCTGAAACAAGTGGCTGCCCTCCGCGGTGTTCCTGTTATTTTCCCAGCGATGGATCTTGAAGATCAAATCAATGTCGCGCAACCGGCCTCTACTTTACCCAACAATCAACAATTACAGGTTATTTCCCAACGCTATGGAGTTGATAGTATTTTATCAGGTGCTGTGATTAGCGCAGAGAACGGTCAACTCCAAGGAGAATGGCAATTGTTTTTGAATGGCACCCCTTATGAATGGCAGACGAGCGGAGCCAATGTCGTTCAAGTGGTCAATAACGGTATCGATCGAGCGGCCGACATGATGGCCAATCAATTTGCTACGCTGGATAGCAAAGGAATGGAAAGTTTAGTCATCATGCATGTCACTGGTGTGAAAACCCTCGACGATTACGTCCACGTCGTTTCAACTTTAAAACATTTAACGCCGGTAGCCAAAGTATCTGTCAGTGATATGAATGCCGATATGCTTTTATTAAAAATAAAAACCATTGGTAATCTCAATGATCTAGTGAAATCGTTGAAATCCGTTTCGCATTTAGTAGCTGAAACAACACCTACTCAGCCAGAGCTGAACGCGGCTAATTTATTTTATCGATGGAAATCGAATACGCCTCCGGAGATTCAGAAACCTCGATAATGTTAACTCCTTCCATTCATTAACAATGATAGATCAATTACCATTACGAGTGCAGTTACGAGAAGAAACTACTTTTGCTAATTTTTACAGCGGCAACAACATCATGCTGTTAAAAGCGTTAAATGAATTATTAGAAGGTAAGGGTGAATTATTTATTTATTTATGGGGTGAGCCAAGCGTTGGGCGCACTCATTTACTACAAGCTTGTTGCCATACGATGAATAACCGATCGTTGGAAGCAATGTATTTGCCATTAAAAGCCCCGCAATTAGCGCCATCGATTCTGCAAGGTTTGGAGAGCAAGCCATTAATCTGTATTGATGATATTGACGCTGTACTCAGTCAGCCGGATTGGGAAGAAGCATTATTACATTTTTACAATCGCGTGCGCGAATCTCAGGTTAAATTAGTAGTTGCCGGCAATTACGTTCCTCCGCAGTTAAATTGCCAGTTAGCCGATTTACGTTCGCGGTTGTCGTGGGGGCTGGTTTTTCAAGTGATCGGGCTTACGGATGTTGAAAAAATAAAAGCCCTTCAAATGCGCGCTCACGATCGAGGTTTTGAATTATCAGATGAGGTAGGTCAATTTTTATTGCGTCATTATCCCCGTGATATGTCCGCATTATTCAATTTGCTGGATAAATTAGATCAAGCTTCGCTAATTGCCCAACGCAAATTAACCGTTCCCTTTGTGAAAGAGGTTTTGAATATATCATCATTACCCACAAGCGGTAAAGATTAAAAACGTACAGCCCGCAGACGGGGTTCCAGCGCGGCGTGCGCGGCGCGCTGGAACCCCGTCTGCGGAATGACGAACTGAAAAATTAGAAGTACAGTTCTATCGCGCCATAGCTAAACCCGTAAGAGAATCGGTCGAGATCGAGAGGCTATTCATTTTCCTTCAAAAGCGCGTTTTCCGGGTTGATTGAAAAGCCGCATGGCGGTGGTATGGTATAATGGCATGGTGGGTTTGATTAAGTGTCACTCCTGCGGCTAAAAATGCCATTACGAGGTCAACAGGAGAAGCGAGATCACCGAGCGGTTCAAAGAAAGAGCTAAGCGAAGCACTATTTTCGGTAAATAAGGGTAATAGCAGCAGATGCTTATAAAAATTTCCTAAACTTGGCATAGGCTAAATAAAAAAGGCTAGTGGTGTATATACCGTGTCCATGCCAATTACTTTCCAAAATTGGTTGATTTTCAGATAATCCGCTCTAACCAGTCGCATTAACCGCTCGTACCAACTGGATCGAGTTGGGGTTGTATAAAGATTTTGCGTTGAACTGGTGATTTCTTTACAAACATTTTCTACGTCGTACCGCGCGGCTTTCCAACTTTCCCAGATGGAAACGAGCAAACTCAGCGGAAATTTAATGCACAAACTCATCTCTGAATTAATCACGGCTAGATCGTGAGCGCTGGCGAATAATAAAGGCAATCCCCACGCGTTAAAAGCAGAAAATGTTTGAGAGCGCCTCGCATGGTTTTGCTTCCTTCAAAAGGCGTTTCGGTAATTCTTCCGGATTGAAATCGTTTCTTAGCGTCGTCTACCATAAAAGCTTGATAGGTTGAATTAACCACCGCAGCGGTCGCTTTTATGTAATAGCCTCTGGCCAACCCAATCAAACTAAAGCCCGCAAAGGCACCCATTCGTTCTATTAAATTGGGGGAAAGCGCAATGTTTGATTATAGAAAAAAACAGTACCCAAAGAAAGGCTGTCAAAGATTTCAGTTGGGTAGACACCGAAAAAAATCTTCCTTTGAGTGAATTGGGATAATTGATTGGCTCTTGTTTTTTCTTCTTCGTTAACGGGCTTGTCTGGAGATTCTCGCCATACGGGGAATAATGAGGATGAGCTAAGGAGATTGCCGGAGGGGGCAACGGTTCGATAAGCGTCTATGCACTTCGTTGCGGAAATCGATCGTGAAATGATATATTTTTCCTCCAGAAAAAGGTTAAGTGCTTGGGGGTCCCAATGGTGATGCCTCAGCTCATCATTTGAAAAAGGGGTCCATCGTGCGGGTGGCATAGTTAAATTGAAGCGGAACAAGCCAAGGCCCCTGTGCACGATGCGCCTATCGCTCCTGTGGAAAGAAGAAACCACCAGGGATATTCAAAGGCTTGTCCATGTTTTCCAACGTTAAAAGTCCGAAAATATATTGATAGCCATAAATAAACTATAGAGGGAAGCCCATGGGTTTTAAAATACCTTCCGCAAAAACGTGTAAGGCGGGCCGCTAATCTTCCCAAAGAATATATCTCTTTTTGAAAATTTCGATTGGGCGTATACCCCACCCTTCGCCAAGCTTCTAAAACAGCTAAACGAGGAACATGGCGTTGGGCAATTTCTTTGTCCTGATAGTCGAATCGACTAATAGCGTTTTTTACAGAGTCAGGGATTTCAGGAATAGTTTGCTCAGCGGATAAGGGCGAAGTCCGGTTTTTTTAGATAACACTGTGGAAACATAAGATTGAGGAGTAATACTTTCCATACTTCAGGCCATGAATCCCTGAATCTCGAATGGTGACCACTCCCTTGTCCCTAATAACGGGAATTTTTACGTCGGTGTGGGCAACGGTGAAATATAAACCCTCAAGATTCCTGAGCAGTCCTGAAGGAGTAGGTATACGGGCCGGCTTCGATATTGTTTTTAATTTTGCTGTAGTCTATGCTGTGTTCACAAGATATAGGTATAAGCGGCATGTCCATTTCATGTTTATCATCCTTATTGGGCAGCAGCCTTCCTCCTTTTTTCCAAAAAATTGAGCATAAGAAATTTATTAGCTAAATACTTAAATTAGGTGAAAATTGGGCTTCAAAAAAACATCTCTATACATGACGAAAGCAGTTCAGTTGATGAAATAGTGAGAAAAGCTGCTGAG